>JAHDDR010000093.1 GCA_020629255.1 Saprospiraceae bacterium
CAATGAATTTGAAAAAGATAGAAGAAGGAATTTCTAATTATGCTACTTTTCTTTTAAAAGAAAAGAACGATACCTATTTATTTGCTTGGGAGTCCTTGAAATATTTTCAAGAAAACTGGGATACAGAAGCACCCGATTTATTAACGATGTATTCTCGTTCTTTAAATAATTCGACGACCCGACGACAATGGAAACGGGAAGATTATTTTCCAAAAGAAATGATGGAGAAGTTCATTCAAACCGAACCCGAATATGTTCGTTTGGCATTTCGGGATTTATTCAACGATAACAAGGATATCAATAGCCGAGTGGATCGATTTATTTTTTATTGTGATGAGTTATTGAAAATCTACAAAGAAAAAAATCCGATAGGAAAAGAAAATGATCATTATCACAATCACGAAATGGTGATGTTTTATTTGTCTAGTCGATTTCCTGAAAAATACGCTTTGTATCATGCCCATTCGTTTCGTTATTTTTTAGAATATGTGGGAGCAAAAAATGTAGTGGCAGGTCATGATTTGGAACGCTATGCAAAAATTACAAAAACATTGCATGCTTTTTTACAAAGGAATGATTCCATTCAGACATCCATAAAAAAACGATTGGAAGAAAAACACTTTCAAGAAAAAAATAGCTTGCCTATTTATGAAATGATGATGGTTTTGTTTAAGAAGTCTAAAATTATTTAGGGCAATGAAAATATGTTATACGTTATTTTTTCTATTTAATTTTTTATGGATTTACAGTCAAGTAACTTTGGATGCTGACGGAGCAGGAAATACCTACGAATTAATTAATTCGGTTTTGGCTCCAGGTTATAATGCTATTGAAGTGCCCGATTGTAATCATGTAGCATTCGGAAGACATATCGACGAAGTATATGATGCCGATTTAAATGCGGATGTGTTCCGGTTTTATATTCATGTAAATGAAGATGATGATCGTTGCATTAATTTTGATCGCCAAAGAAATGAAATTAAAACCTACGATCAATCCCCCGATAATTTAAAGGGTGTTGAGGGGGAATTAATAGAGTATAAATGGAAATTTAAAATAGATGCGAATTTTCAACCTTCTTCGAGCTTCACACATTTGCATCAATTAAAAGCAGTAGGCGGTACCGAATCTTCGATGCCTTTAATTACATTAACAGCCAGAAAAGCTACACCCAATAGATTGGAATTAAGGTACGCAGAAACAACAACACAAGTTACACTAACACAAGTGGATTTGGCACCCTTCCAAGGAGAATGGGTGGAGGTGACGCAAACGGTGTTGTATGGAGAAATCGGAACGTTTAATATTTCAATTGATAAAGTATCTGATGGAACAAATTTATTGTCTTATTCGGATAATGCTATACGGATGTGGAAAACCGGCGCTTCGTTTATTCGGCCCAAATGGGGTATTTATCGCAGCTTGAATAATGTTGCAGATTTAAGAAATGAAGAAGTTTTTTTTAATAATTTTTCGATAGACGAAATCATTACAACACCTGTTGAATTTTTGAATTTTGAAGCTTCAGTAGTTCAAAAAAACAAAGTAGAACTGAAATGGAAGACGGCTTCGGAATTCAATAATGATTATTTTGAAATCCAAAAATCGACAGATGGAATTCGTTGGTTTGAATTAAAGAAAATAAAAGGGGCAGGTCACTCAAATGAAACAATATCATATCAATTTTTAGATGAACAACCTTATAATAAAACCTATTACAAAATAAAACAAATAGATTTTGATGGCACTCATTCTTTTTCGGAAATAAAAATGATTGTCTTAAAGGGAAAAGAACCTATAATCATTTATCCCAATCCCGCAAGAGACAAAATAATTGTTAATCAGAAAATATCTGAATTTTATTCCATTAAAATATTTAATACTACAGGGGAAGAAATTGAAAATTATAATATTCTGCAAAACGAGCAAAACAAAGAAATACAAATAGATATTAGCTCTTTAGAGTCAGGAATATATTATTTGAAATCAGGAGAAGAAATCAGTAAGTTTTTTGTTTTGAAATGATTAATCATTAATCTTCTTCAACATTAATATCAAAACCGATAATATCTCTCCAACCCTCGTTCAATTTTTCATCATCTAAGGCAAAGGGCGTTACATGATGCCATAAATCCGTGCCATGAATAATTTCGTCTTTACTATCTCCTTGAAAAATAAATTCGCCCGGTTCCAAAGTGTGTCTGAAAATAATTTCTTTTTCACCACTGTCTAATTTTTCAATAATTTGACTTTCACCACCTTTTACATTTTTCCGATTCACGACTAAAGCAGAAACGATATAATCCGCACCGTCTTCATGTGCTCCTTCGGGAGAATTGTCTCCAGGTTTTTTCGGTCTGGCTTTTACACTCATGAAATGTCCGACCATCGTTATTTTTTTTGTTTTAGGACGAACCTCTTTCATGATTTTATAAACCGCCAATATCCAACGGTAAAATAAAGATTGCTCTACATGGTGGCTGGGAGATTCTTGGAATACTCTAGGAAGGGAACGGTAATCATCGCCCATAACGGCTTGTGCAAACTGTTCTACTTTTTCTCTTTGGATGATATATTTTCCTTCCATTTCAGAACAGGAAAATTGACAAACAGAACGCCTTCTCCAGGGTTGGATGTCACTAAATTCTTTTTTCTTCTTTTTCGATAATTGATGAATCCATTTTTCGAATGTATTCAATTCCGTATTTCCTAAATAATAATCCTTAAATAATTGTTGGATTTCTTTTTCTTCTTTAGGAAATTGTTGTTTCAAAAATTCGATACGAAGTCTTCGGGCATCGTAAGGATCCCAAGGGAGTTCTTCGAAATAGGGAGAAAATGTTTTTACAAATTCTTCGGGGTCGATGCCCAAGTGAGAAAGGCTCGCCACACGAATGGGAGAAAGGACATCCCTTCCGACAATATCCGAAACATATTTTTCACTAATCGGGAAGTGTAAACGATGTGGCATATCAATTAAAATTTAATTCGCTTAATGTGATGGAATGTGTTACGGTAGAAATTCCTTTTATATTCCGAATCGAAAAATGAATTTCGGGATCTTTTTTATTCCAATCAATTTCTATACAACCAAAGTTAATATTTCTTTCTGTTTTTCCCAAACGGTATTTGTTGGGTTCAGGGGGAGATTTCCAAGTGCGGGTAATGCCGCTGGATGTAATATCGTAAATCGGATATCCGTTTTTAATCTCTCGCTTTGAAATTTCTCCCCAATGAACATCACCACTAATGAAAATAACACCATTGGCTTTTGTCGTCTGAATTAATTGCAACATTTTTTCTTGTTCACGCGGAACATTCGTCCAGGATTCGAACCCATTATATTCGTGTGCAAATTGATTACTGCTCGCAATAATTCTTACGTCCGCTTTTCTCTTAAATTGTTCTTCGAGCCAAATCCATTGTTCATTTCCTAAAAAAGTAGAATCCGGAAAAGGGTTTGGCATATAATCATGTTTGTGTCCGTTTTTTCCATCGCTCCAATATAAATCGGATCGGAAGGTTCGGGTATCTAAAAGAATGACTTGTAAGGTTCGATCGCCATACTCATACATTTCAGCATGATAAATTCCTGGATGTTTTCTTCGTTCTGAATTTTTAGGTTCGTTGAAAAAAGCTAAGAATATTTTTTTGGATTCTTCCTTTTTGGGATAATATTTTCCGGCATCATTTTCTCCGTAATCATGATCGTCCCAAGTAGCGAGAACCCGGACATTTTTTACTAAATTTTTAAACGAAGGTTTTCGGGCTAATTTTTTATATTTCCGAGCAAGGGTTTTCATGTTTTCCGTATCGCCATAAATATTATCGCCCAAATAAATAAATAAGTCGGGGTCGCTTTCTGCCACGCGTTTTAAAATCGGTTGCCGATGATATTGTCCGGCACAAGAACCAAAGGTTATTCTTGTAATTTCTTTGACCTTCTTCGAAGGTTGGATTCTTTTTAATGGAACCGAAAATTTATCTATCGAAAAAGAGCAGGCATTCAATAAAAAAAGAATGCCAAAAAATAAAAAATAATATTTCATGTTGTATGATATTTCAACCATCTACGATGTTCTCGGTTTAAAAAAGAATTGAATTTTTGTGGAGCTTCGATATTTATATTTATTTCTTGGTGGGTGATGGGGTGGATAAATTGTAAACCCACAGCAGACAAAAATAATCCCTTGTGTTTAAAAATATTTCCTTCTGTTCCGTATAAGGTGTCTCCGATAATTGGATGCCCTAAAGATGAAGTATGGATTCTAATTTGATGGGTACGTCCAGTCTGTGGAAAAAAATCAACCAAGGAAATAAAATTATTTTTTAAAGAAGGAACCGTATGGATTCTTTGAAATGTAGTCAAAGAATTTTGATCATTAATGTTAGAATTGATCATCCCTTTTTCTTTCATTTTTCCTTGAACAATCGCCTTGTATTTTTTTGTGATTTTTTTCTCTTCCAATAATCGTCCCAATAATATTTGTGCATTTTTTGTTTTGGCAATTAAAATCAAGCCACTGGTTGGAGCATCCAGCCGATGCACGGGTCTGGGTCTAGGAAGGACATCTTTTTCTGGAGATGATTTTAAATTAAAAGGTAAACAATTTTCCAATGTTTTGAATTGGTTTCCGCTTACTACAATGCCCGCAGGTTTATAGACGATGGCTAAAAAATCATCCTCCCATAAAATATCCAATTTTAATTCGAATATTTTAGTTGGAATTTTTTCTATTTGAACAAGTTGTATAAGATCACCTTCTTGGATAAAACGACCACTTTCTGCGGGTTCTCCATTCAATAATAAATGCCCTTTTTTTATGGCTTTTTTTATACCTGATCCCGAAGGCAATTCTGGAAATAAATTTCGACAATAATTATAGAATCGCAAAGGCGATTTATTTTCAGGAACGATATGAGAATTAATGATTTTCAAAATAGAAATAAAATAAGCCATCCCAATTTATTTGGAATGGCTTACAAAATAGAAAATTATTTTATTCTCTTATTTAAAATTAATCAACATCCAAAGCAATTTTCAAGACTTCCTCCATTCTATCCACATAATGGAATGTGAGCCCCTCGATATATTTAGCTTCGATTTCGCCGACATGTTTTTCATTTTCTCTACAAAGAATAATTTCCTTCATGCCCGCTCGTTTAGCGGCCAATATCTTTTCCTTGATTCCGCCAACCGGCAATACTTTTCCACGGAGCGTTATTTCGCCCGTCATCGCCAAATGAGGCTTGATGGATTTACCCGTAAATGCCGAAGCAAGGGCAGTCATCATCGTGATGCCGGCAGAAGGGCCATCCTTAGGAATCGCTCCTTCCGGAACATGGATGTGAATATTTTTTGTTTCGAAATCTTCAGGCTTCAGCCCGACCAAATCGGAATGGGCCTTGATAAAACTCAACGCCGTCGAAGCAGATTCTTTCATCACATCGCCCAAATTACCAGTAAGGGTTAAGGCTCCTTTTCCTTTGCTCAGACTGGTTTCGATAAATAAAATATCTCCACCTACCGATGTCCAAGCCAAACCTACAGCAACCCCAGGTACTTGATTTTCCGTATAAATATCCGAAGAGAATCGTTGCGGTCCTAGAATTTCTTTCAGGTATTCCGGTTGTACTTGAACATCATACTCTTCTTCCATGGCTACCTTCTTGGCAAAATGCCTCATGATGGCATCTACTTGGCGTTTCAGAGAACGTACACCCGATTCTCGGGTATAATCTTGGGCGATTTTCATCATCACTTCATCGCTCAATTCGACTTGCCCTTTTTTCAAACCATGTTCTTCCAACGATTCTGGAATGAGATGCCTTTTTGCGATTTCCACTTTTTCCTCCATCGAATATCCACTAATTTGGATGATTTCCATTCTGTCCAATAAGGCAGGTTGGATGGTGTTTAAAGAATTGGATGTGGCAATGAATAGAACTTTGGATAAATCGTATTCCAAATCGAGATAATTGTCGAAGAACGTCGTGTTTTGTTCCGGATCCAACACTTCAAGTAAGGCAGAAGAAGGGTCTCCCCTGAAATCTTTTCCGACCTTGTCAATCTCATCCAAAATAAAAACGGGATTGGAGGCTTGTGCCTTTTTCAAAGACTTGATAATTCGCCCAGGCATGGCACCAATGTACGTTTTTCGATGTCCTCGAATTTCGGATTCATCCGACAAACCTCCTAAAGACATTCTCACATATTTACGATTTAATGCCGTAGCCACAGAACGACCTAGAGATGTTTTACCCACTCCCGGAGGGCCGACCAAACACAAGATAGGAGCCTTCATATCTCCTTTAAGTTTCAGGACGGCAAGGTGTTCCAAAATCCGTTCTTTGACTTTGTCCAAACCAAAGTGGTCGGAATCAAGGACAGCCTTGACGTTTTTTAAGTCGAAGTTGTCTTCTGTATATTCGCCCCAAGGAAGATCCAACATGGTTTCCACCCAATTCATTAAAACAGAAAATTCTGCAGCTTGCGGGTTGGAACGTTTTATTTTATTGATTTCTTTTTCGAAGGCTTTTTGCACATTTTCACCCCACTGTTTATCTTTCGCCCTTTTTATGAATCCTTCGATTTCGGTGGTTTGGGGATTCTGCCCCAACTCATCCTGAATGGTTTTGAGTTGTTGGTTTAGGAAATATTCTTTTTGCTGTTTTTCGATATCGCCCCGAACCTTATTCTCGATTTTATCCTTGATTTTTAATAATTGGAGCTCGCCGTCCATGTGTTTCAGAACCATTTGTGCCTTATCGAAAATATTATTTTCTACTAGGATTTCTTGTTTTATCGGTACTTCTACACGAAGATTCGAGGCAATAAAATTAATTTTAAATATCTTATTGCTGATGTTTTTGAACATCATGGACGCTTCTGTCGGAATGTGGGGAGACAAATGTATGATTTGCTCTGCCCGCTCCATGAGGGATTGAACGACGGCTTCTAGTTCCAAAGTATTGTCCAAGCCTTCGTCCTCTAAAGGATTGATTGTCCCCTCCAGCATCGGCTCCGTTCGAATCATTTCACCTAGCGTAAATCGTTTCTTTCCTTGTAGGATGGCGGTAAGGGTGCCATCGGGCAATTTCAAGATTTTTACAATTTTAGCAATGGTTCCGATTTGGTAAAGATCGGCAGCATCGGGATGCTCTATGTTCATATCCATTTGGGAAAGAACACCAATGAAGCGTTCTTCTTTATAAGCCTTATTAATGGCCTTAATGGATTTGTCCCTTCCTACAGTAATGGGGATAATTACCCCAGGGAAAAGAACCGTGTTTTTTAAAGCGACAATCGGAAGGGTAGAAGGGAAATCTTCATTTTTGGGCGTTTCCTCCTCTTCGTCTATGGAGAACATAGACATGAAGTCCACTTCTTCTTCGGGCATCATTGAAAATACAATGTCTTCGAACATATGATGATTTAAGTCTTTTATTAGTTGATGATTGTAATTTGGACAGGAATTGGAATCCCGACAAAATGTCAAAGATCGCTCCTTGTTTTTGATAAAATAAAGTGTGACTATTAAGGTCAATATCTATGCCATTGGCATTTTAACCGAAAAGTATTCAAAAAATCAAGATTTAGTGGCAAAATTGATGCTGTAAGGCGTCAATTTGTCAGTAACCGTATACAATCACTCCATTTTTCATACGAGGTTCGAACCAGGTGGATTTGGGTGGAAGTGTCGCTCCGGAATTGGTAATATCCAGAAATTCTTTCCAAGTAACTGGAGGAAGAATAAAGGCGACGGAATTATCTTGTCCAGATAGCTTGTCCTGAATCCCTTCTATGCCGATGGGGCCTTCGGCGTATTTGACCCGTTTATCGGTAGAAATATCTTCAACAGAAAAGATATTGGCGAGGACTTCTTCATTCAATAAATTAACATCGAGGAGACCAATGGTGGAGTCGTATTTTTTTAGGATTTTATTTCTCCATTCCAAGGAAAACCATTCTTCTCCTTGTACCATTACGATTTCGTGTTTTTTTAGTGGTTTTCTTGGTTCGTCTAATAATTTCACGTTGAATTTCCTAGACAACAATGCCATCAAAACCATGGGGGATAAATTATCGAATTCGACTATTCGATTGTAATCATGGATTTCCAATTCGCTGGTGGAAAAGAGACTGCACAAAAAATAATTGTAAGTATCGGGTGGATTGTTTCTTTTCTTAGACCTTTTTTGCAACAAGGTTGATGTCGCCAAGCGGTGGTGTCCGTCTGCTACATAGGTGTGAGGGACATTTTTTTCAAAGAGTTGCTGTAAAGATAAAATGGCTTTGCCATCTGTGATAGCAAATATTTGATGGGTTTCTTGTTCTTCCTCGAATTCGATTTCGAAAACAGGTTTTGATTTTTTCAACTGCGAATAGAGGGCTTTGGTAATTTCATCGACTTCCGGGTAGGTGAGTAAAACCGGTTTTACCATAGAATTTCGCTCTAAGGTGAGGAGCATCATTTTTTGTTCTTTGGCAGCAAGCGTGTGTTCATGCTTGATAACTTTTCCATTGTTGATGTCCTTGACGGGCATCCTGCAAAGTAAGCCAATGCGAGTTTTGTGAGGCGTCTTCATTTGATAAATGTAAAGCCCTTCGCTACTCAATTTATAAAAGAAGCCTCCCTTAGAAAATTCAGGGTAATTGCGTTTCACTTCCTTGAAAAAAGCATCAGGGGAAGTGATGAGATCCAAGTCCGGTCGGATCGCCTGAAAAGGTTTGATTAAAGTCATAGGTGGTTCGGTTCTTGCTTTGGTGCAAGATAGAATATTTCAACCATTTTCAAAATTCTTCCCTTCGACTTATTTTTCTTTCTTTTTATTTTTTTTGTAACCCTTCACACTTTCATTGGCTCTCAAAGGAGGCAAGCCGGCATTAATCCGGATTTGCTTTTTCAGTTCATTGAGATCGATCCGTTCATTGTGAATCTCAATCGTCTCAATCATTTTCTTCACTTTTCGTTTAATTTCCCTTTCATCATTCCCCTTGGTTTGAGGAACATATAAAGAAAGAATTTGCTTGCCGCAGACAACAGAAAAATAATGTTCTCTTACTACAGTTTTACTAGAAGGATATTTCACATCCTTAAGGCTAGGGCTCTCAAATTGCCAATGGAGGAAATTGACTTTTCCGGTCTGATATTTGGCATCCACCTCAACATTAGCACCTGTTGCATCCTTGATGAGTTTCATTTCTTCAGCCATATATTTATTAAGGATGGTTTCTTCATTATCAGAACTTTGTAGGTCTAGTTTGGATGTTGGTGAATTTAATAATTGAAGCACGAATTTATCTACGACATAGGTAATCGTCTTGCTTGCCCGAGGACGTACCCACCCTTGATTTAAATGAATGGTGAAGAAACTTTCCTTTTCATTAAATACTTGAAGATGCCCTTCCTTGGTTTTGATGGAGCCACTTCTATAAATGAAATGTTGTTTTGATTCTCCCTTTTCATAGATCCTTTTTTCTACTAGAATTCCTCTTTTGTCCCAAGTAAGTTCTTCCCCTTCTTCGTAACCTCGGGCATAAATTGTTTTTGTTTTTTTCTTTCCATTTCTATGGAAAAGGATGAGGGTTCCGCTAGGTTGGCCATCCTCATAATCTGCATCCATCTTTTTTGTACCATCTTGGTAATAATGCATGACTTTACCATGAGCAAGACCATTTACATAAACAATGGTTTGATCGAGAGCACCATCTTTAAAATACCAACTGTGTTTTCCTTCTTCCAATCCACTGGTGAATTTTCCTTCGGAGAGAACTTGCCCATTATCATGATATTCTTTACAAATACCTGTGGCTTTTCCTTCACTATCATAATTGACTTCCAATTTCAGACTACCGGTAGGATACCAATGAGTCTCTTTTCCGACCCTCACACCATTTTTGTAATTGACAATAGATGATTTCTCCCCTGTATTGTGCCAAATGGTTACCTTACCCTCTAATTTTCCATTCTTGAATTCCGCCCTTGATTTTTTCTTTCCATTGGGGAAATCTTCAAAAGCAACACCGGAAAAAGGCTCCATGTGATTCTTCTGATAATAATTGCCATCCCTTTGAAGATCCAAGGAGGTGATGGGAGCTTTTTGTCCTTCTGCCACTACGCAAAAGAAAATAATTAGGATAAAAAGAGTATAGTGTTTCATTTTGAACATTTTTTCTTCTTGGTAATAAACTGTTTTCAATCTATGAAAATTGTATTTACGATGATAAGGTAATTTTAAAATTGACTTAACTTCGCAGCAAATTAGACTTTATTATGAAAAGTTTTTTATTGGAGATGGGTTTAAAGGTTTTGGAAATAGACGAGGCTTTCCTCGAAAAGCATAACTTAAGCTATGTTTAAGGGGAATAACGAAGTATATTTTCAAAAGGCCAAGTCAGCTATAATCAATTTTTTAATAAAGTCTATTCTAGCACAAATTTAAAATTCTATTTGAATGGCAAAGCAACTTATTGAATGTGTTCCTAATTTTAGTGAAGGATGTGATATGGAAATCATCCGCCAAATTACGGATGAAATTGAAACGGTAGAAGGCGTGAAGCTCTTGGATGTCGATCCGGGAAAGGCAACCAATCGTACCGTGGTGACCTTTGTAGGAGAACCGGCTGATGTGATAGAAGCAGCCTTCAGAGCGATAAAAAAAGCAAGTGAGATCATTGATATGAGCCAACATAAGGGGGAACACCCTCGAATGGGAGCCACAGATGTTTGTCCACTCATTCCGATATCAAATATCACAATGGAGGAGACAGTAAAATGGGCTCATAAACTAGGAGAAAATGTAGGTCAGCATTTGAATATTCCAATTTACATGTATGAATCCGCTGCTACAAGTACAGAGCGGAGAAATTTGGCAACAGTTCGAGCTGGAGAATATGAAGGTCTGCCAGAAAAATTATCCAATCCGGTATGGAAGCCGGATTATGGACCAGCACAATTTAATCCTCAGTCTGGAGCTACGGCTATTGGTGCAAGAGACTTCCTCATTGCCTATAATGTGAACTTAAATACAACGTCCGTTCGGCGAGCGAATTCTGTTGCCTTTGATATACGTGAAAAAGGAAGGTTGAAAAGAAAAGGGGATCCCATTGTAGGAGAAGTTGTAAAAGATAAAAAAGGCAATCCAGAGCGTATTCCCGGAACCTGCAAATCTGTTAAGGCAATTGGATGGTTCATTGAAGAATATGGCGTAGCACAAATCTCGATGAATTTGACCAACATAAAAGATACACCTCTACATAAAGCATTCGAAGAGTGTAATAAGAGTGCTACCAATAGAGGTTTGCGTGTAACCGGTTCAGAATTAGTAGGTTTAGTTCCGTTGAAAGTCATGTTGGAAACGGGGCGTTACTTTCTGAAAAAACAAAAGCGATCTTTAGGTGTAAGCGAAAGTAAAATCATAAAAATTGCGGTCAAATCCCTAGGCTTGGATGAATTAGGCCCGTTTGATCCTCAAAAGAAAATCATAGAATACCAATTAAGGGCGCAAGAAAATCGACCATTGGTTCAAATGGATTTGGTGTCATTTGCTGATGAAACCGCTTCCGAGAGTCCTGCTCCAGGAGGAGGTTCTATTTCTGCTTATATGGGAGCTTTAGGTGCGGCACTCGGAGGCATGGTTGCTAATTTATCGGCTCATAAACGAGGATGGGACAGCCGTTGGGAAGAATTTTCAGTATGGGCAGAAAAGGCTCAGGCCCTAAAAGATGAACTTCTGCATTTGGTCGATGAAGATACTTATTCCTTTAATCAAGTTTTAGCGGCATTTAGGTTGCCGAAAGGAACGGAAGAAGAAAAATCAGCAAGGAAAAAAGCGATTCAATCCGCTACCCAATATGCCACAGAAGTGCCATTTAACGTGATGGAGGTATCCTACGATATATTTGAATTGTGTCATGCAATGGCGGAAACAGGAAATCCTAATTCTGTAACAGATGCAGGGGTGGGAGCTTTATGTGCAAGAGCTGCTATTCATGGTGCGTTTCTGAATGTAAAAATCAATGCGGCAGGATTGGATGATAAATCTTTGGTTAAGGATTTTCTTTCGAAAGGAGGGAAGCTGACAAAAAGTGCGGATAAGTTGGAAAAAGAAATCATGAAAATCGTTGAAACCAAAATATAATGAACAAACAGATAAAATTAGCTCATCGCCCAGTTGGATTACCCGAAAAATCTACGTGGAATTTTGAAGAAAATCCAATTCCTGCGATTCAAGAAGGGGAAATATTGGTTCGTATAGATTATGTTTCTTTGGATCCAGCCATGAGAGGTTGGCTCAATGATACCCGTTCGTATATTCCGCCAGTGCAGATAGGAGAGGTGATGCGAGCGGGTTCGGTAGGAGAAGTAATAGAATCGAAACACGAACACTTCAAAGAAGGGGACTTTGTGTATGGAACAGGTGGGGTTCAACAGTATATCGCAACAGATGGAAAAGGATGGGTGAAGGTAGATCCGGAATTAGCCCCTTTGCCGATGTATTTGGGGACCTTGGGAATGCCCGGATTTACAGCATATTTTGGTTTGTTGGATGTAGGGAAACCCAAAGAAGGAGATACCGTTTTGGTATCCGGGGCAGCAGGTGCCGTAGGAAGCATTGTAGGACAAATTGCCAAAATAAAAGGATGTAAGGTAGTGGGCATTGCAGGTGGAAAAGAGAAGTGCCAATACCTCGTTGACAAATTAGGGTATGATGCTGCGATTGATTATAAGGAAGAGAATGTGCGGGAAGGAATCAAGCAACATTGCCCTAAAGGAATTGACGTTTATTTCGATAACGTAGGGGGAGAAATCCTTGATTTGGCCTTGGCTCGATTGGCGATGGGGGCAAGAGTTGTAATTTGTGGGGCGATTTCCCAATACAACAATACAACAGCAATCAAGGGGCCTTCCAACTATCTTTCATTGCTTGTGAATCGGGCAACCATGCAGGGCTTCGTTGTTTTCGATTATTCAAAACGATATGGAGAAGCAGCCAAAGAAATGGCACAATGGATCCAAGCCGGTAAACTTTATTCGAAAGAACATGTAGAATCAGGAATAGAAAATTTCCACGATACTTTTTTGAAATTATTTTCAGGAGAAAAGAAGGGGAAATTGGTGTTGAAAGTTAGCGAATGATCTTCGCTCTTCCATCATTAACATAACCTTGCAACGAATTAACCTTTCCTTATAAGACAAATTCTTCATAAATCTGTCTTATATTGTGGATGAAATCTTTAATCAATATCATGTTTATATTATGAAAAATAAGACTATCCATACTTTAATATTGTTATTTGTCATGTTTATGGGTGTTAATACAATAACGGCCCAATCGGCAAAAATGCATACAGGAACTTCCACCGAAATTAGTGCAGCAGATAGAGCTAGCAAATCTTTGGACAAATGGAATAAGAGGCTCAAGTTTTCCCAAAATCAGAGAACACAAATGGAACCTTTATTGACGGATTTTTATACTGAAATGAAAGCGATAAAATCCAATACATCCTTAAGCGAAGAGCAAAAGAAAAGTGAGGCAAAAAAGGTAAGGCAAGATTTTCGTTCCAAAGTGGAAACGATCTTGAGTCCGAGCCAAATGGAAAGGATGAAAAAATTTCGTCAAAGTCGATCAAAAAAGAAATAAAATATCAGAATAATTTCTGATGAAGAATCTATAGACCCTTCAAGGGTCTATTTTTCATGTGTTCTGTTCATAGATGCCGGATCTTGTAAAAAGATTCGGCTCTTTTTTATTCTTGAAAATCAATTTAAGAAAAAAAGGAATATTTTTTGCTAAAGGTAAGATGAACTAAAATATCATTGAGATGGACACACACAAAATTTACTTTTTACTTTTCTTTTTGTTCTTTGCTTTTTCAACCACTACGTTTGCACAAACGAAAACAAATCCAAAGCAGCAAGTTCTGGAAATAAATTCTTTGCCAGAACAAGCGGCATCCTTTTCGATTAGGATAGGTAATTTATTAGGACTGACGGAACAGCAAATCAAAAAGGTAGAAACGTATAGATTAGAATATTTAAAAGATTTGCAAAGAGTTACAAAAGGCAAAACAGTAGTAGATGGCAATATGAAAAAGAACGTAAGCGAACTACAAATCGAATACGATAAAAAATTCGGCGCCTTGCTTACGAACAACCAAAAAAATAAAATTATGAGACGAGAGTTCAATTATTAAATTTTGAACCACATAATGATTATAAATCCGGAGCAGACACCTGTTCCGGATTTATAATTTAAAATAAAATTAAAAAATAGAATATCCGTTTTCTTTCATTCCTGCGTTTTATATTTACTTTCCGTAAACACTCATAAACGAATTTGAACATGAAGAACCTGATACGGTTGCTCTTTTTTATTTTCATTGCTTTTTCCTTTTCCAATCCACAAGGAGGAAAAGATTATCCACAAGACTATTTTGGTTCACCCGTAGGGCATACGCCTCTCATTTCAGGTACATTCGGAGAGCTTCGACCCAATCATTTTCATTCTGGTATTGATATTAAATCCAAGACAGGGAAAATAGGAGATCCCTTGTTTGCCACAGCAACCGGAACCATTTCAAGGTTAAAAGTTCAGGCGAGTGGTTACGGTAAAGCCATCTATTTGGATCATCCTAATGGCTATACAACGGTCTATGCACACCTTCATAAGTTTCCGGATGAAATAGAAAAATATATCAAGGAACAACAATATGCCAAAGAATCCTTTTTTGTCGATTTATATCCCCCCGCCGGCTTGTTCAATTTCGAAAAAGGAGATGTGGTAGGAATAATGGGAAATACCGGTCGCTCAACAGGTCCCCATATTCATTATGAAATTCGGAATACCATAACAGAAGAACCCATTAATCCTCTTTTATTTGGATTTAAAGTGAAGGATAATATTGCTCCCAAACTACATCAAATTAAAATTTATGGATTAAATGACCTCCACGAAGAAAAAGACGGTTTTATTAAAAATATAGCCAAAGGAAAAAGCGGAATTTATTATGTGGGTGGAGATACCATCCAAGTGGATGCTTGGAGAATGGGCTTGGGGATCAAAGCCTACGACCACATGAATGGCACATCAAACTGGAATGGAGTATATGCCATAGAGACGTTTGTGGATGGTCGCCTCATTCATAAAACAGAATTCGAAAAATTCCATTTTGATAATACAAGGTACATTAATGCACATACCGATTATAGAGAAAAATTATTGAACAAGGCATGGTTCAATCGGTGCTATAAAATGCCGGGCAATGAAGTTCCCATGTATCCCGTTTTAGAAAATGATGGAGTATTTCCCATTACGTCCCAAACACAAGAAGTAACCATAAAAGTACATGATGCCAGTAATAATGTTTCTACCCTTACTTTTTGGGTGAAACGAAAAGAAAAAGATAAACCTCAGAAACAAGAAGAAACCTATAATTATTTATTACCCCATTCCGAAGATAATTTTATTTCTAGGGAAGATATTTTTCTGGATTTCCCACGGGGAACTTTTTATGAAAACTTATATTTAAAATATAGCTCGTCACCGGATAGCTCTTATGTGACCTATTCTAACGCACATCACATACATGATACGAAATTACCCTTACACAGGTGGTATAAAATAGGCATCAGGGCTAAAAATATTCCGGAAGAAAAAAAAGATAAAGCATTTATCGCCCTTTGCGATGGAAATAAAAAACCCATTAATCATGGAGGAAAATGGGAAGGCAATATTTTAGTCAGCCAAGCACGAGACTTAGGAGATTTTTGCATCATGTTGGATGAAACACCCCCGACCATTACCCCCACCATTTTCAAAAAGAATTTAAAAGGCTATTCCAAAATACAATTCAGTTTGAAGGACGATTTCAAAACCTCCAAAAAATTGGATGCCTACACTTGGAAAGGATATATTGACGATCAGTGGGTTTTGTTTGTGCCCAATTCAAGCGAATCTGTAATTACCCATCGATTCGAAAAAGATTTACCCCCGGGAGAACATTCGTTCCGATTAGAAGTAAAAGATGAAAGAGGAAATATATCGGTGTTCGAAAGAACTTTTATCCGTTAGGTGGGTTGTCCTTTTATAGAGATCAAAAATAAAATCATGACGCATTTGAAAGAAGGAGACAAAGCTCCCAACTTTTCCGGTATCAATCAGAATAACGAAACCATATCATTATCCGATTATAAAGGAAAAAAACTCATCCTTTATTTTTATCCGAAGGATAATACACCCGGTTGTACCACCCAAGCCTGTAATTTGAGAGATAATTACAAAACCATGAAAAAACAAGGTTACGAGATTCTAGGAGTGAGTCCGGATAGTGCTAAAAAACACACGAACTTCATCACAAAATTCGATCTCCCCTTCGATTTATTGGCAGATACAGAATTGGAAACCATCAAAGCCTATGGCATTTGGGGCCCTAAAAAATTCATGGGTCGTGAATTCGATGGGGTGCATAGAACCACTTTTGTAATTGATGAAGAAGGAAAAATCGAAGAAATCATCGCAAAGGTGAAAACAAAAGAGCATGCCGCTCAAATATTAACCTAACATAAGGATTTTTTCTATTGTGATTTTTAGATATTTGTACCCATGACTTGGTTGCAAAGGATCACCTATGTATTTCTAAACAATCTAGCAAGGGTTGCTTTACGGATTTATTTTAAAAAAATCACCATCCTAAACAAAAGGAATTTACCTAAGGATGCAGCAACGATTATTGCTCCCAATCACCCCAATACCATGGTCGATCCCATCCTCATGGCGACCATTGCCCCCGGTTGGATACATTTCTTGGCGAATTATGGTTTGTTCAAGCACCCCGTCACCAAATTTTTGATGACCAAAGTATTTTTCTCCATTCCGGTGAAACGACCCAAAGATGTGGCTCCAGGAGAACCCATCAATAATTTGGCAACCATAAAACAGTGTAGTCAAGTGCTAGGAGATGGCGGTACTATTTTCATGGGGCCGGAAGCAACGAGTTATTCTTACAGAAGAATTCGCCCGATGAAAGATGGTATCGCTAGGATTGCTCTCACGGCTGCCCGAAGGAAAAAATTCAATTCAGGATTAGTCATTATGCCTTTAGGTACCAATTATAGCAAACCCTATCAATTCCGTTCGGAAATTATTTTAAAAGCAGGGCGACCGATCCAAATCGATCAATACAAGGATGTATATAAGAAAAATAAGGATCTGGCAACCCAAAAAATTATGAAGGAATTAAGAGGGCAATTAGAATCCCTCACCATCCACACCCAAAACGAAGAAGAAAATCAAATTTTGGTTTGGAGTGAAGAATTGGCAAGAACCGAAAATAAAATCAATACCCTAGAAGAACAATTAGAATACGATAGAAAAACACTTCCTGTTCTTAGAAGTTGGAGACAAAATGATGTTTCAGATTATGAAAACCATTGGCAAAAATGCCATACTTATTTCAATCAGATAGAACAAGAAAATACAACGGATCAAGCCTTAATGTCTATACACGAAAAAGAAGGTAAAATTCGAAAGCCCTTCATTCTATATCTCCTTTGGCCCTTTTATATCATAGGATGTATACTCAATATTGTCTGGTTCGTTCCGCAGAAAATATTTAATGCCTTAAAGTTGTATAAAGCCTATACAGGAATGGTCAACATCCTAACGGGTATTGTTTTGATTCCCTTGTTTTATAGTATGGTGTTTACAGTGGTGGGTATTTCCTTTGGCATTAAATACTTAATACTCTTCATGCTGATGACCCTTATTACGGGATTAACTATTTTGCCCTATCAATCCTACTTGAGGGAATGGAAAGAAAAAATTAATGCATCGGCTATTCGAGATAAAGAAAAATTAATCTCACTGAGAAACGATATCATAGGAAAACTAGAAACCAAGACTTTGTTGTAATCTTCCAAACAATTTTTATTTCAGACTGTTTCTTTGGTACTTATACGAAGAATGGGATGAAAAATTAAGACCACGAATATTCCAATCTCTCTTAAGTTATTCTAATTTTGTAACGAAATAGGCATCGATATGAGCCGAGAACCGCAACCTAAAATTGCTTTTATGCCGTTTACAGACGATCCCAATGCATCATCCCGCAAAAAGGATCACATCAATTTGGCGTT
>JAHDDR010000094.1 GCA_020629255.1 Saprospiraceae bacterium
CTGTTTTTGATTGTGATACTGTTATATATAATACCATACCTATTGTTATCTATGACGCTCCCAACGTGGAAACTGTCCAAGATACATTTTTTGTATGCTCGGGTACTAGTGTAACTTTAGGTGTTGTTGGTGCCACTGATTATACTTGGAATTGGATAAATCCTTCTGAATTAGATAATCCAAATTTGGCCAACCCGACACTCACGCCATCCCAATCCGGTACTATTTATGTTTCAGGAATCATCAATGCCAATCCGGATTGTATTGATTCTGATTCTGCTTATATTCAAATTATCGACCCAACTATAACCATTGATACTCCCCCTCCTTTTGTTTGTCAAACGGAATCGGTGCAACTGAATGTGAGTACCAATACAAATAATACAGGAGTTACTTGGTCACCATCTTCCGGACTTAGCTGTACCGACTGCCCCGATCCCATTGCTACTCCAGCCCAAACCACCACTTATACTGCAACTGTTGCTGCTGGTGGTTGTTCTGAGAGTTCTGATATTACAGTTACCGTAGATCCTTTTGCCACTCCTGACTTGACTAACCAAACTGATATTTGTGAGGGAAGTTCGTTACAACTATCCACCATTAGTACAGGAACAGGGAGTGCTGTCACTTCTTTCCAATGGACTCCTGACGACGGTTCACTAGATGACACGACGTCTCCTACTCCTATTGCGTCTCCCAATACAACCACTACATATACTGTAATCTCAACAAGTGCTAATAATGCATGTGTTGATACACAAATGATTACCGTCAATGTTTTTCCTGCGACTATAGAAATTCTTGGTCCGGATACAATTTATCAATGCAATGATGCTTTGGTTCCTATCGATTTAACCGTTAACAGTATTGGTGATCCAAATAACATTTCTTGGTCTGATAGTGATGGGAATGATTTGGGAACAGGAAATTCGATACAGGTGTCTCCTTCATCAAATACTACTTATTCGGCAATAGTTACTTTTGATGGTTGTACTAATTCGGATCAGATTTTTGTACAAATAGATTCTTTGCCGGATTTCAATCTGGATGTTTTAGTCCCTTCTCAGGGAATTGCGGTTAATAACCCGGATACTGTTGATATTTGTTCGGATCCAAACGAGCTATTCTTTGTATCCAATATTTTTGACCCAACTATATACCCTGGATTAAGTTTAGAATGGTTAGCCAATGGTATACCTTTCGATCCTTCCCAAAACGATGCTAATCTAGCCAACAATTTACCCCTCTCTACTACAACTTATTATTTGGTAGCCGAGAACCATGTATGTTCTTCTATCGATTCTTTTGTAATGGATGTAAATGAGCCACCAAACTTTAATATTACTCCATCAGATACAACTATCTGTGAAGGGGAGAGTGTGCAATTAACTGCTTCGGGTTTTTCCAATTTTTCTTGGCTTCCTGACGATGGCAGTTTATCCGACATAACCATTAGCAACCCTATCGCTACACCTTCCGAAACTACAGAATATATTGCTTTTACAGAAGTAGGAGGGTGCCAAGTAGGGGTAAGTAGTATTATTACCGTATTAGAGATACCCGAGGTTAATATTGTTGAAGATCAAGCCGTATGTTTAGGGCAACAACTCTATCTGGGTTCTGACAACAATAATCCGAATTATAATTATAATTGGTTGCCTTCGGAATCAATTATATCCGGAGGGAACACAGGAAACCCACTTGTTGCTCCGACAGAAAATACAGTTTATACTGTTGTTGTCAATAATAATGGTCAATGTATAATTAACGAATCTGTCTCGATTACTGTTGGAAGTGAGCTTCCTTTAGATATTGTAGGAGACACCAACATTTGTTTGGGTGAAACGCTCAGTCTTTCTGCTATTACCCAAGGGGCTGTTTTTTGGTATGATAACAGTGGTGCAACCATCGGTTCCGGAGCATCTTTGGAAATTATTCCCAATACCTTAGGAACGCAAACTATTACAGTTGAATCTGTGAGTAACGAATGTACCACCACAGAAACCATCGATATCAATATTAATCAGACACCTACAATTACCACCAATGATATTGAATTCTGCTTTGGTGAGACTGTTACCTTGATGGCAAGTACAGACTTGGGACTTCTTAATTGGACTCCGGAAAATGCTTTCACGGATCCTTCATCACCAACTCAAGTTATTATGCCTAATGCTACAACCACGTATGTGGTTACGGCCAATCATAATGGATGTATTCAGGAAGAAGAAGTTACTGCTACTCTTTCTCCTGCCCCTATTTATGGAGTTGTTGAGGATCAGACTATTTGTCTGGGAGATCCCCCTGTGACTATTGGAACAGTTACCGCTACGGATACAGATTATAATTGGACATCCAACAATGGTTCTCCCATCAATAATCCTACTATTGGAACGCCGGATGTATCTCCGGAACAAACCACCACATATACCCTTACAGCGACAAATGGTTTGTGTGTTGAAACCGGCGATGTTACGATTACGGTTATCGATCCGATGGTATTTGTAAATGATACCACTATATGTAGTGGTGCAGAAACTATTCTTGAAGCTAACAGCAATATTGGGGGAGGCAACTTTACTTGGTTCGATTGGGAAAACAATGAACTAGCAACGGGTCCGACTTTGACTGTAAGTCCTTTCGAGACAACAGGGTATACTGTAGTTTATGATGTTGATGGTTGTAGTATTTCTGATATTGTTACGGTTACTGTTTTGCCTTCGGATAACATTTCTGTAACTGCAGATCCAGGAACAGACATCATTGCGAGCAATGAAGTTACTTTAACTCCGATTGGTGCTCCTTCCGGTTCGACATTCGAATGGTCAACAGACAATGGTTCTCCTGTTCCTGATGGTGAAATCATAACCGTGATACCGGAAGTGCCTACTACATATATCCTTACCGTAACCACTCCTGATGGATGTGTCTATACTATTTCTACACCCATCAATGTAAGATATATAGAGTTGGAGGTTCCCAATATATTCACACCCAATTCGGATGAAATCAATGATGAATTCTTCCCTGTCTATAATGATTTTGCCATAGATCTGATTGAGTTCAAGGTATTTGATCGTTGGGGAGAGTTGGTCCACGATTCGGTAAATACACCTTGGAACGGCGAATTTGATGGCAAAGCTGTCCCCGCAGATATTTATATATGGTTTGTCAAAGCCAAATATGCGGATGGAAGAGAAGAAACCAGGAAAGGAGATGTGGCACTTGTAAGATAAGAAATAGACCCATTAACTTTATTCTGATAAAAAGAAAGGCAGCTTATATCCTAGGATATAAGCTGCCTTTCTTTTTACATATTGATTTGGATAACCCATTTTTTATGGTAGATTTTGTAAGAAGTCAAGTTTTTTGTTCATTTTTACTTGGTATTAAACATATTATCCCTACAACTTCTTTGATAAATCCATTATTATCCAAAAAAATCAGGTCATGAGGATACGGCAAACTATTATTCTATTTCTGTTCTTATTTTTTATTTCCCCTCTTTTTTCCCAAGGAGAAACTTGCGATGATGCCATCCAAGTCCCTTATGTTTCCAGTTGGTGTGATACGCTAACCAACCTTAATTTTTCTGCGGATAACAGTCTGGTAGATTTCAATCCGATAGGCATAAATTGCCCTACTCCGGAGAGGGACATTTGGTTTGCTTTCACTCCTTCTACCAGTCCTACCCAACCCGATCTTTTTGGTGTTGAGATTACAGTAACAGGATTTGACAATGGAACAGATCCTGCTATGACCATGCCTCAAATTTCATTTGTTCGTGGACTCTGCAATGTTGCATTGGAAGCCAGTGCTTGTGCCCAAGCAGGCATCGGAGAAAATTCAGTATCCCTTACTATCCCTGCTGGAGATTTATTTGAAGGACTAACTTACTATATTATTATTAGTGATTGGACAAATACTGGAACATCCAATGATGGTATGTTTGAATTTTGTTTTGAGGAATTTGTTCCTCCTACAGAATTCAATATTTCAGATGGGGCTGTTTATACTGAATGTTCAGGAACACTTTACGATTCAGGTGGACCTGATAATGATTATTCTCCAGATGAGAATATCAGTGCACAAATTTGTCCAACAGACCCTTTTAGTTGTTTGGTTGTCAATGTTGTTACTTATGAAATTGGAGGTGGATCAGATGTATTAGATATAACGACCAATTCACCAACAGGAAGTGGTGCATGCTTAGGTTTTAATGGTGGCGGTTCTTTTTCTGGTACGGGAAGTTCCATAACTACGCTATATTTTGATGATTGTGTAGATCTTGATTTCAATTCCAATGCAACAGGAGAAAGTTTTGGTTTTGAACTTACTTGGTCTTGTGACATCAACCAATGCGAAGTTGAAGAAATAGAATACCCCCCTTCCGAACCCGGGGGAGCATGGGAAGTAACTGGCTGTGGTGCAGGTGCAGGATCTGATCCTGCTATATTTTATCCGGATCCGCCCCCTGGAGAAGTGACTTTCAATGTACTTAGTACTTGTTGGGGTGGAACAGGTGTCGAAGCTTTCTTTTATTATTGGTTCGAAGCAGAAGTGGATGGTGTCTTCGAGTTTACTATAGCCAACCCACCACCTGCTGCGGGTAATAATATCGATGTAGATTACTTGGTTTGGGGTCCTCTTCCAGGCCCTGACGAATTCTGCAACACAACAGAATTGGATGCCCCTATCCGATGTTCTTGGGCTGCTGGGGGAATTGATGACCTTACAGGTTTAGCTAACATACATCCTGTTTCGGGCATTCAAGTCACAGATACTTCGGAAGGTGCCGGAGGTGATGGTTTCACTTCTGGAATTAACGTTCTGGAAGGCGAATACTATTTAGTGTTATTAAATTATTTTTCAGGTGAATCTTTACAGGATGGTATTAGTATTGATTTCAGTGGGAGTACTTCAGGCATGTTTGGGGATGATGCTAGTGCTCTGACATCTTCTGTTGCCGATACCAGTATTTGTTTGGGGCAAGCTGTTCCCATAGAAATACAAGGAGCTGATATCTCTATCTCTTGGAGTCCCGCTTCTGGCTTGAGCTGTAGTGATTGTCCGAATCCGGTAGCCGCACCAGTTACCACGACTACCTATACTGTTATAGGAGAAGGAATCTGTGGAACAGATACTCTTTCTATCACTATTGATGTTTTTGACCTATCTGATATTCCGGATGAAAGTATTTGTGATGGAGAAAGTGTACAGCTCCAAGCTAATTCTAATAATACTTCTGCCACATGGTCTTGGACTCCCGCAACGGGTTTAAGCTGTACTGACTGCCCTAACCCTATTGCTACTCCAACAGTAACTACGACTTATACGGTTACGATGGTTACCCCTGAATGTACATTAACAGAAGATGTTACCGTCACCGTCCAATCAGGAGCTGCAGCCAACTACGTCATAGCTGCCGACACAACTATTTGTGCTGGTAGTTCTGTAACTTTGGGAGGTGCTGCCGATCCTGATGCAACTTATTCTTGGGATCCCATCACAGATTTGGACTTGACAGATCCTGCCAATCCTATCGCTACCCCATCAGTTACAACCACTTATACTTTGGAAGTGACAAATAACATCAGTGGATGTATTTCCACCGACCAAGTAACGATTACTGTTGTGGATTCTTTCACACCTACTATTTTGGGTAGTTTGGAAATATGCACGAATACGACACTTTCTACCGAAATCGCTTACGATTCTTATGAGTGGTTACCTAGTGGAGATACAACAGCACAACTCGTTGTAAATACTCCAGGTGATTATACTCTCATCGTATCAGATGCCAATGGTTGTACAGGAAGTAATACTGTAACGGTTACAAGTGGAGCATCTCCTGTCCCGTCTATCATCCATGTTGGCGATGCTACATGTGCCAACCCTTCGAATGGAACCATCGTAATTGGTGTTACAGGGGGATCATATCCTTACTCTTATACTTGGACCAATAATGTATCTACAGATTCCGTAGCTCTTAATCTTGAAGCTGGCATATATACTGTTACCATTATGGATGGAGGAGGTTGTGCCTCTGAAATTTCTGCTGAAGTTCTAGGTTTGGATCCGATTGTCTTACAAGTAGACAAAGACACGATTTGCCCAGGGGAACTCATTCAATTATCTGCTACTGGGGGAATGGGTACCGGTTCTTATATCTGGTCGCCTAGTGTGGGTCTTAACCTTTCCGACAATGCGAATCCGACAGCAAACCCTCTGGTAACTACGACTTATGTTGTATCTAATGTCAACTTATTAGGTAATATCATTACCAATGGGGATTTCGAATCCGGCAATGTTGGTTTTAATAGTGATTATTCTCTTGGTGATGGAGGCACTTGGGGCGACCTATCCGACGAAGGAGAATATGGCATTTATACTTCACCCGTACAAGGGCATTCTAATTTCGTCGATTGTCCCGACCACACTTCTGGTAATGGAAACATGCTTGTAGTAAATGGTGCGACATTGGCCGGGCAAAGTGTTTGGTGTCAGACGGTCCCTGTTGATCCCGGAGTTGATTATAACCTCAGTACTTGGTTGATGTCTGTTGTTTCAGATAATCCTGCCAGTCTTCAATTTTCCATTAACGGATCATTATTAGGTTCAGAATTGAATTTGACTTCTACCACTTGTGATTGGACACAATTCTCTACGACCTGGAATTCTAACACACAAACTTCTGCCGAGCTATGTATTGTCAACCTCAATACCTCAGGTGGTGGAAATGACTTTGCCTTAGATGATATTGAATTCGGACCCATCTGTTCATTATCGGATAGTGTGACGGTTTATGTATCCAATACCACCGCCAACATTATTGATGTAAACGAAGATTTTTGTGGCAGTTGTGCGGGTAGCATTACTGTAGAAGCAAGCGGTGGCTTCGACCCTTATACTTACGAATGGAATAACAGTCAAATGACGGAAACTGCCATTGATTTATGTGGTAACCAAGTCTATGATGTTACCGTTACGGATAGTTATGGTTGTTCTGCTGTTTCTGCACAATTATTGAACGAATTGACTTTTATTCCCGTAGAAATAGAAGGCAATGCAGTAATTTGCGAAGAAGGATCAACTACCTTGACTGCTGGCCCCACACTTTACAACACTTATGAATGGAGTAATAATGGAGAAGATACCCCTAGTATTGATGTAAGTCTAGGAGGTACTTATACAGTAACTGTTACAACTGTTGGTTGTTCGGGAACAGCTGAAATCGAAGTAACTGAAAATGCAAATCCGGTACCCACTATTTCTGGGGCAACTTTAGGTTGCGAAGGAGATACCATATTATTGGAAGCTGAAACTGGCTATGATGTTTATTTCTGGGGCAATGGCATTCTTATTCCTACACTAGAGGTTACTACTTCGGGCACTTATACGGTTACCGTTACAGATACCAATGGTTGTATGGGGGAAAATAGCATTGATGTTTTATTTGAAGATCTATATTTGGATGTAACAGCCGACATGAATCTTTGCTTAGGTGAAACTACTACGCTGACAGCTAATACACTGGGCGCTGTGTATTGGTATGAAGAAAGTTCTTCTACTCCTATCAATAGTACCGCAGGGGCAGCTTTAGATATCACACCTACGGCAGCAGGCAGCTATTCTTATGTGGCAGAAGCGATTAGTAATGCTTGTACATTATATGATACCATCATGATTGAAGTATCAGAACCTCCTACTATTACTACTTCTGATGTTACTTTCTGTTTTGGTAATGATGTAACGATTTCTGCTACTTCGGATATCGGCACTATTTTATGGACTCCTGAAATTGATTTCACGGATCCAACAGCCAATACGCAAACCATTTCACCGAATGCTTCTGCAACTTATGTGGTTGAGGCGACGAATGGTAATTGTAAGGTTACAGAAGAGGTCGATGTTATATTGAATGAAGGACCCGAATATGGTGTTATAGATGATCAGGTTACTTGTCCGGATGCTCCTCCTATTACTATTGGTACAGTTACGGCTTCGGGGACAACCTATCAATGGACGTCAAATGGAGCTCCTGTGGATAATGCTGACATTGGCACACCGGATGTTTCTCCTGATGTGACCACCACTTATACGTTAACAGCATCTAATGGTCTTTGTACCGAAGTAGATTCTGTTACCATTTCAGTTGTTGATCCTACCGTTACCGTAAATGATACTATTGTTTGTGAAGGCGAAGTGGTAACGCTTACTGCTGTCGGTTCTGAAGCCGGCGGCACATATACTTGGCTGGATTATGAAGGAAATGCGGTGCATGAAGGACCTGTTTTTTCTGTTACTGCTTCTGGCTCAACATCCTACTTGGTATCCTATGAATTTGGTGGATGTACTGCTACTGCTGTAGCTGAAATAACTGTTAACCCTCGTCCAAATATTACGTTAAGCGCTAATCCTGGAACGGAAGTCGTATCGGGAACGGAAGTCATTATTACAGCTTCGGGTGCGGATTCTTATGACTGGCAAATATTTGGTGGAGAAAATTTACCGGACACTGATGCTGATATTGTTGTTGCTCCTCAAGTAACTACTACTTATATAGCAACCGGTACTTCGGCAGAGGGCTGTCCTTCGGAATCGACGGGTATTACTATTAATGTTACTTATATAGAATTGGAAGTACCTAACATCTTCACTCCTAATCATGATGAATTGAATGATGAATTCTTCCCTATTTATAATGATCTTTCCGTTGATATCTTAGAGTTCAAAGTCTTTGACCGTTGGGGAGAATTGGTGCACGATTCTGTAAATACTCCGTGGAACGGAGAATATGATGGGAAAGCCGTACCTGCGGATATCTATATATGGTTTGTAAAAGCCCGTTATGCTGATGGTAGGGAAGAAACTAGGAAAGGAGATGTTGCTTTAGTGAGGTAGGATGTAGAATACTTTAATATTATCTGTTCTATTATATAAAAAATCCCGAATTGTGGTTCCTGCCATAATTCGGGATTTTTTTATGATTGATTGGATTACAAACCTGACTATCGAACCATCAATTTAAAGGTATGAGGTTTTCCATTTACATTGATTTTCATATAATACCAACCTGAATGCAAATTATCTGTTGGGATCTGAATTTTGTTTTCGCCGGATTGCAAATCCATCGTGGATGCATAATGAATATGTCCGTTCAAATCTATTACATTCAAAAAAGAATTTTGGTGGTTATCCAATGAAGCATCTAATATGATTGGTTTCCCTTGTATAACGATATTCGGATAAATTTGTAATGTATGTTTTTTGATGTTTTCTATTCGGATAATATCGGAGTATGACCCTCCTCCATCATAATCCATTTGATGGAGTCTGTAATAATTATTACCCAGAAATGGATTTTCATCTTTGAATGTATATCTGGAAATGGATGAGGAATTCCCTTTACCTTGTTCGAATCCTATTTCTTCCCAATTTGTTCCGTCTGAACTCCGTTCAATCCAAAAGCCTTCATTATTTTTTTCGGACACTGTTTCCCAACTGAGCTTGATTGTATTTTCTTCTATTAATCGCCCATCAAAAGAAGATAGTTCTACGGGAAGGATTTCTGCGGCACCCCCTCCAGCAGCTCCACCGCCACCTCCAGAAAAGCTTGTCACTTTGTATTCGGCATAGTGATCGAAACCGCCATGAAGCCCGTTATGCCATGTACTGGTCGTTGGGTTATTGTAATCATTTACAATGATGATGACATCAGAAGTATTAATATCTGGAATTAATGGAAATTCTCCCAAGCTATTATTCGTTACCTTGAAAAAATCCATTTCACTTGGATCCGACAATTCCCATAGACCATCAATATTTGCCAATTCATCGCTTAGCGCCATGAATTCCATTTGGGTAAAATAGAATCTCACATTTACTTCTTCGCCGGTTGCGGGTTGGGTGGTCGGTAACACTTCCCAGCGTCTATTCAGCATGGAGGCACCATAAATATTGGTAATAAAACCCGTATTTCCATTGTAATAAGTAGCTTCGGGTGAACCCAATTTTATTTTAACGCCACCAACATCCGGAATAATTACAGAAGGAGCAGAGGACAAATCTAAAGAAAGCAATAGGTTGCCATCGCAATCGCAAAAATGCCGCCATCCATTGGCATCCGTATCACTATAATCGCTTAGTACGATTCCGGTTCCGGTTACAATGGGCGAACTTGAATTGCATGTTGTGGGTGCTGATAAATTTATCGTTATGTCTATATTTTCTTTATTAGAATTTTGGGAAATTAGCAAGGTTGTGAAACAAAGATAAGTAAAGCAAAAAACTGCCGTTTTGAAGAAATACATAGGATTTAAGTTTAGTGTTTGAATGAATAAATTTAGGTATTTTGAGTGATATGTTTTTTGGAAATCCCTCCTATGTGCTGTATTGTGACTATAAAAATATATATAATATTGGCAAAAAAACAATTAACCTCAAAAAAAACGGCAAGGAAAAATTCCTTGCCGATCCTCTATTGGTTTGGATTGAGATTTTTTTATTAAAACTTCTTAATAATAACAAATGTATCTCCACTTCCGCTTGAATTGCGGGTACGTCTTATCAATATTCCATCATTGCCCAAGCCCATGTTTGTAGGTTGTGCCATTCTTCCATCTCTGATATTTTCTTCTATGATAAAAGAAACATCCCATTTAAAAGTATTATTTGAATCTTCTGAAAAAGTAATCGAAGGGATATTTATCTTGTCTCGGTATAACAAAACACTATCTGTTCCTTTGGCATAATCAGAGGTTTTCACTCCTGTTTCATATAATAAATCCACATGGGTGGTTTGCCCTGAAGGATCTTGGATTTCCACCACTTTCATGTGGACATTTGTGTCTAGAGGAATGATGACAGGAGTGGTTTGCCCATCTTCTAGTACTTCCAATACGTAGATACTTCCCGAGGAATTTGCCGTGATAGACACGAAATTTTTAACCTTTTTCATACGATTTTAAAGTTTTATTATGCGTCAATTAAATT
The DNA here is from genome assembly GCA_020629255.1 of Saprospiraceae bacterium. Classification (GTDB taxonomy): domain Bacteria; phylum Bacteroidota; class Bacteroidia; order Chitinophagales; family Saprospiraceae; genus JAHDCE01. The sequence continues at coordinate 10,996 of JAHDDR010000094.1, forward strand.
AATTTTCTCTCATTTTTTTATAGCTTGCTGTGCCTTCTTTGTCTAAAAATATGACTCATTCAGTTCTGTTCTGCCAACTACTTTAGTCATGCACCTTAATGCTCCTCTAAAAATTAGATAGGGCAAAAAATTGGAAATAAATTTTGGTTCAAACCCAAGAGTGCGCCATTTATTTTCTACGTCTTGTTCTATTTCTAACAATTCTGACCAATCACCTCCATAATATGGTTCATTCCTACCATTTTTATATCCTACCTTTTCAGAAGAATAAACGACACCATATCGAGGCAATAAAATCGAATTACTTTTATTACCCTGCCCTAAATATTGGAGAAGGCCATTATTATACGAGGCGAAGGCCCAAATTCTTTTTAAATCTCCGACGTTATTCACAATATCTACCCAAGTAAGCGGCATGGGTATTCTAATCATTTCAAAGTCTTCGTTTTCGGATAGTTCTTCCACTATTTTTTCTAAATAATTGGTGGTCCAGTCTAATATTCCATTTTTCTTAAGGAAGAAAGAATCATCCCTTTCTATATTCACGATGGGTTCTCCGACAACTAACCTGTATTTTTTTCCATCATCAGACAAACCGGCAAAGGTCATAAACAAATCCAAATGATAAATGGGTTGATAATTATGGCCTTCATCTAACCAAGCATAATTTTCTGTTTCGGAAGGGGGTATATCCAAATAATTTTCTTTGTTTCCGATGATGATGATTTTTTCTTTTTCTGTGCCAAACAGTTCATGTACTTTATCCTTGAATTCATCAGTATCATATTCTTTTCCTGTTATATTATTTTTACAAATTAAATTTTTATACCCTGCCAACACATATTCTCCTACAAAAAGAATATTTCCACCTACCCAAGCATCAGGTAATATTTTTTTGGCTTCGAATGCTTTTTGCCCCATGTTCGAAATCAATCTGGAGGTCAATGAATATTTGGTTCCTAATAAAATAATTTTAGTTTCTTTTTCTTGCCTCATCCTTATCGGAATGATTTCGTCTTGGATCCAAACTGTTGCATGGTTATTTTTATTGATGATTTTATAATTTATTTTTTCTCCCTTTTCTTTTTCTATTCTTGAAAAAATATTTTCTAATTCCTTTTTAGAGTTTTCATGCCTTACGATAGTATAAAAACAAACATCCTCTTTACCTAAAGTAACATCCAAAATATTTTTTATAATTTCTTCGTAGGTAGAGTGAAAGACATCTATCCGTTGTTGGTTTTCTCCCATCATGGAATAATCGTTGGTGTAGCCTATAACAACTTCCTTTAATTGACCCATGGCATCATCCAACGGATAGAAAGAAATTTTTTCATCTTCTCGAACCCTCATATAATAAGAATGAATCAAATCATGGAAATCTGAGGAAGAGAGTTGTTCTTTCAGCCATGACCATTTTTGAGCTTGAGAAGGAAGACCCACTCCTTTTTCTATAGGACCAAAGAATTTTTCATCGAACATAAAATCTACGAAGCGATCTTTTCCTGCTCCTTTGTCAAAAGAATCATCCAAAAGCGCATCCAAGTCAGAATTATCTTCATGAATTTCACCCAGTTCGTTTTCCAAATGGATCGCTGGATCGAAAACCATTCTATGAATGGGTAGTATTTTGAGTTCTTTTGAGTCGTGTTTCATTTCTTGTGTGTGTGTTCTGTTTCTAATGAGGTATTCTACTGTCCCTTATTATGAATTAAATATCATAATTAATCATCTAATACATAAAAAAATTCATTTCGCTTTTTTAAAAAAATGGGGGCACTGGGGAAAGTACCCCCGTAACAAGAATAATCGGTTTCGGGGTTCAAGCCCAACATTTGGTTAATCGGGTAATTCATTTCGGTTTTTAGAAGTAGTAACAGTCGCCCTGGAACAAACGCAAACACTCTCTCTTTAGGGCGACCATTACTCTTCTTAGGCTTAATCGATATAAAACAGGGTGATTCATTTGGTTTTTAGAGGAGTGCCTGTTCATTATGTGTGTATATATATTTATTGTATCATTCCGATTACTTTTTGGTTTTCTAAATTAATGAGGGGGCTGCCCTGACTTCCGGGCAATATTGATAAATTATATTGGCTTACATCTTCTGAGTCACAAACACCTAGTGCTAAATTTTTCTTATCCAGATTTAGGCCATCACTAAAAATTATTCGATTTCTCAATGAACGCTTGGGGTGAAAATTAGAAGGATAACCTATACAAGCTAATTTATCTCCTTTCTGAATATTGTCCCAATCAACAGAAAGGGGTTGAGGTAATTGTTTTTCTGCATCGCTTTTTTTATTTATCCTGATAAATGCCATACCCTTTCCTTCATCTATTTTTTCGAATTGGATTGAATGAAAAATATTCAAGTAAGGATGAGGTGCACAAGATGAAAAATCAATTTGAAAATCATCTTTTATTTCTTGGTTTTGATATGATCCTACGTTTTTTAAATCTGTAACAACAATGTCTTCATCCACTAGAAAACAAGTCCCCCACTTACCCAATTTCAGATTATAGATCCTGCCTACAGAGTTTTGGAATTCCTTCATCTTATTGTCCAAAGGATGCAACCAGGTTCTCCAATAAAACGCTTTAGGTGTTTCGATCTCATCATTACTTATCAATAACGAAGGATATGACCAAGGATGAACGACCAATTCATAAAACAACTGTGCATCCAATCTTTTATGAACAAATAAATCTTTTATAAAAGATTTGTTCCTTAAAGGAATTAATGTATTTTCAAAAGATAGCAAAGATTCTAAGTTGTCCAGTTCTTCATTCCCAAACTTTCTTTGAATCTCTGCCATCACATTGACAATAGGTTCTCCTTTGTATCGTTCCTCTAGTTCCTGCCATTTCATTGCCAACCTTTTTTGGGCATATATTGTCATAGTATTAAATTTTAGATTCATAGGGCTTCGTTTCGTTTGATAATTCAAATTTCTTATCAAAACCTTAATAGAACAAACTCTATTCTTCAAATTATTGCTTATTGAAAAGATTTAATAAGCAACAAAACAACCCATAATCCATTTATTTTTAGTAAATTACACTTATATTACTAAAAACAAATATTGCACATTGAAAAAAATTTACAAAAAGTCAATTCCCTTAGTTTTTGACCTCATCCACTCCATGGATAGAAATGAAAAGGGGTATTTCAACAAATTCATGAAGATGCTAGGCAAAGGTTCGACCTACATTACACTATTCCAGATACTTGCTCGTATGGAACAATTCGACAAAGAGGCTTTTTTAAAAAAAGCAATAAAAAGGGGCATCCCAGAATCTAACATCAATACTTTACTCCACCACCTATATCATCATACTTTAAGGAGCCTACGGGTTTTCCATGAAAAAAATTATTATAAAATACAAATCAATAATTTACTAGCTGAGGCTGAGGTTCTCTTGGGTAAAAATTTGAGAGTCCATGCTCTAAAGCTTTTAGATAAAGCTGAAAAAATGGCTAAAACATCTCAATATTATACAGCATTAATCGAAATACAAAAAATCAGAATTGTCCAGTTGGTAGCTTTATCAAAAACAGAATTACTAGAATTGGTAAAAACAGCATATTCTGAAGTTGAGGAATCTATCAACACCTTGTCGGAAGAATTAAAATATAGAGAGCTCAACCATCTAACACTCATCTGTTATCGGAATATTCGAAAAAAAGACAACAACAAATATGCTGAAACACTAAGGCTTGTTTCGGATCATGATTTTCTGACTCCACAGGAAGAGCCTATATCCTTTTATTCTAAATATTACAAAGAAAATATCAAAAGTACAGAAGCGCGAATTTACAACGACAGAAAAGCAGCTCAACTATTTTACGACAACATCATTAAAATTTGGCAATCACACCCTGAAATGATTAAAGCTGAACCCATGCTATATCTTATCAACTTATCCAACTACCTCAACAACTCATTACTTTTAGGGAATGTAGATGATTTTCAAAATGAATTAAAAAAAATAGATGACATTCCCACTAGGTTTTTAAGTGATAAAATCGAACTCTTCCAAATGAAGGTTTATCTGGAACAGGTCTATTTCTATAAATATAAAAAAATAGACGCAGCTTATTTCAACATGATTAAAAATTCTAAAGAATATAAAAAAAATAAAAATTACATGACTCCCACACAACTGATCACCATCCAATCTAATTATTTACAATTTTGTTTTCTGAAAGAAAAATACAACGAAGGGTTAGATTGGATACTGGAAATTCTAGAAAGAAAAAAAACGACATTCAAACAACATATCATTCCTTTTTGTAAAACCTTACAGATTATTTTCCATTTTGAATTAAAAAATATTCGACTTTTGGAGTCGTTAATTTCATCCATTGAACGAGAACAATTAAAAAAAGGCTCTCCTTCTATCCCACATACGGAATGCGTTGTAAATTTTATAAAAAATTTATTGAAAGCCAATTCTAAAAAAGATGTCATTTTTTGTTCACAACAATATTTATTGGCTTTAAAAGTAGCAGAACAAAACTCACCTAATATCCCTGTTTTAGAAGTGCTCAAAATTTGGGGCTTATCCAATTTAGAAAACAAATCGATGGGGGAAATATTCAAAGAAATAGAATTATAAACTTGCGTTTACTCCCCAATCACTTTCATCACCCCCACCCCATTCCTCCCAAAAATATGCGGAGCATACATCTCCTCTATTTTTGTAGGATTCAAATGATATGTACCTGTGAAACGGGGTTCCAACTCTAGAATGAATTCATGTTTTCCTTTAGGTAATCTTGAACAGAAGATCACTACTTTTTCTTTGTGGTATTCTCGATGTACTTCTTGACCCCAAGATTTATTTTTCATTCCATAAAAGCAACCGGCCGGAATTGGAATTTCTATTTTCACATAATCCGATGATGCTTTAGCATCTACTTCAACCACCATTTGTGCCTTTTCATTTTTTTGCAACTGTGCCACCTTTCCTTGGTTTTGTTTGAAATAGGTCTCGACCACAAAAACATCATTTTTTGCTTTTGGAGTTATATTAAATTCTTCTTGGTATACGCTGACAAAATGAGGTGCCATTCCTTCATGAGAAATTTTTGTTTCCGTATCTGAAAAAGATGCTTGATAAGGAAATGTTTTTATTTCTTTTCCATTCACAAATATTTTTGATGAAATACTTCCTTCGGTTTTTTCCGGTAAAAGTCTTTTTAATATTTCGGCAGAGTGGAACGTATTCAACCACCCTTGATGGGTTCTCCTTTTATATAAATATAATTCTATCGCTTTTATGATTTCGACATCTTTATTTTCTTTAAAAATATCATACGCCAATAATGTCGCATTAATGGGGTCATAATACCAATATTTATTTTCCGATGGAATATATTTTCCGCCATAGGTGGTTGTTACTAACATATTTTTGATGGAATCAATATTGATGTTTTTTTTGGCTTTTTGTTTTATCCGATTAAATAGTAAATATTCTGAAGCACAAAAAGACGAGGTATCTGGATCTAATTTTTCTAAATCACCCCAGCCTATATCCTGAAGCAATTCGATGCTCTTGAGTTGTTCTGCCACAGGAAATCTCTTATATCGATCAACCAAATATTCCAAAGACAAATTCAAGGGTTCAACTTTATAGCCGGCTTCTTTTGCTTTTTGCAATACCTCAACAATATATAACGTTATCCAATTGATGTTATCTTGTTCGTCCCACCATCCCCAAGCACCATTGCTATTTTGGGTTTTCTCTAATTTTTTAATGGCTTTAATTATTTTTTGATTCCCTTTGAATTTCTTTCCTAATTTTGCATTCAATTCTTTTTCTAATAATAAAGCCATCAATTTACTGGCGGTTTGTTCGTTGCAACCATAGCTATAACCTTTTAAATATTCTAAGGATGAGAGCAGCATATCCATTTCATTATTTTGTATGGATATTTTTATCGGAGCTTCCATTTTTGACGTGTAAGAAAAAACTTCATCCTTTTCTAGGATTTTAAATTCGCCCTGGGATTCTAATGTTCCTTGTGAAAAAATGGGGAGTTTTCTTTTCTCGCCATCTTTATATTTCGCAGTATTTAATTGGTACAATATTTCCATCGAATCTTTTTCCGTAGGAATATTTATTGTTGCCCAGTCCAAGGAAGATTTATTAATCCATTTATTTTTTTCTTCTTGTGGTTTTCCATCAACTATAAAATTTGTTTTTATTTGGAGGGAATCGGATGTATAATTTAAAGACTGCCCTAATATTCTGCACTCATCTCCTTCTATTGCAAAACGAGGAATGGATAATTGTGCCATTAATTTTTTGGAGGCATAAAAGGTTTGCGTTCCTTTTCCGAATTGTTGGTCGGCATCCATTCCGATGGCAAAAGAATTCCAACCAGTAATATCATCGGGAAGGGTGACATTAAAATATGTTTCTCCATTTTCGTCGGTTATTAAATTATTTCTCCAATAAGCATAGTCTTTAAAATTCTCTCTGATTTTTCCGCCTTGCAATAGTTCTGGGGAGAAGGGCTCATCCAAGTTCAAAGCCATTACTCCTCCATTTGCCTTCGCCCCATACAAAGCCGTTGCTTCCGCTCCTTTTAAAATAGTTACATTTCCTGCTTCTTGCTGAGCCAATATTTCAAATTCCTTTCTAGAAACAGGAATACCATTAATTATATATAAAGGTTCAATGACTCCAAATAAATTACTTGTCCCTCTTATTTTTAATTCGCTTGCACT
>JAHDDR010000264.1 GCA_020629255.1 Saprospiraceae bacterium
CAGCTAAGTTGGCGGAGAAAGGGATCGATATTTATCTCTCCCAAATTTTTGAGCATGGCTATTTCCATGCTGATCCCCACCCAGGAAATATCATCATTAAAGAAGATGGCACTTTATGCTTAATCGACTTTGGAATGGTGGGCAAACTCACCAAACATGATCGTTTTGCTTTTGCCGGTATCCTTATAGGAATGGCGAAGCAGGATGTGAGGATGATGTCAAGGAATTTCAAAAAATTGGCAATAGATTGGGTCATAGAAGATGATCGTGCCTTCGAAGCAGAGTTGGGCGAATTGATCGACGACTATGTTTCTTTGGATATCAGCGAAGTGGATATAACAGAAGTAACTTTGCGGTTACAGGAAATTATCCGAAATCATAGAATGAGGATGCCGGGTGGTATTTTTATCATTATGCGGGCATTGACAATTCTTGACGGCATTGGTCGGACCATCCACCCCAATTTCAAAACCTATGAATTTTTCAAACCTTATGGTTTTAAATTATTAACTCAAATGTATTCTCCGAATAATATCATGGAGGATTCTTTTGAAACAATGACCCAATTCTATGAATTCCTGACCAGCTTCCCGGTAGAGGTTCATGAAATTCTGGAAAAAACCCGAAAGGGCAACCTCCGGTTGGAAATGACCAACTACACCGACGAAACTGCAATGGATAAAATGACCCGAGCAGCCAACCGTTTGGTCTTAGGAATTGTTACTTTGGGTATATACTTGGCTTCGGCCATTGTTTTATTGGCTTATTCTTTTTACGAAGGACCATACGCTTCTTTTATTTTGATACTTTGCATTGTTGGTTTTAGTACAGCCATATTTTTTACCATCAGTTTACTGATACGTTCTTGGTGGAGCAATCGATAAAGGAAGCATGAAAAAGATAAAAAATCAAACATGAAAATAGGCATTGTCTGTTACCCCACCTATGGAGGAAGTGGTGTTTTAGCTACTGAACTTGGAAAAGGTTTAGCCCGTAGAGGGCATGATGTTCATTTTGTCACCTACCAGCAACCGGTTCGACTTAATTCTTTTCAAAATAATGTATATTATCATGAAGTGAATGATGCTGATTATCCCTTGTTTCAATATCCGCCCTATGATACGGCATTGACCAGTAAGCTAGTGGATGTAGTCAAATATGAAAATTTGGATTTATTGCATGTGCACTATGCGATACCTCATGCAACGGTAGCGTACATGGCAAAAAAAATATTATTGAACGAGGGGCGTTACATCCCTACGATTACTACATTGCATGGAACGGATATCACATTAGTCGGAATGAATCCCGCCTTTCATCCTGTTGTCGAATTTGCCATTAATAAATCGGATGGTGTAACCGCTGTTTCCAATTCATTAAAAAAAGACACCCTCGAACAATTTAATATAGAAAAGGACATTCGTGTTATTTATAATTTCCTAGATTTGGAACGCTTCAAAAAAGCGAACAAAGATCATTTCAAAAAAGCGATCGCTCCAGATGGTGAAAAAATATTAATACATACTTCGAATTTCAGAAAGGTGAAGCGTGTAGAAGATGTTATCAAGATTTTCAAAAAAATATATGAAAAAGAAAAGTGTAAATTATTATTAGTGGGCGATGGTCCCGAACGTCAAAATTTAGAACGACTTTGCCGAGAAATCGGTTTATGTCATGAAATTCGTTTCTTGGGGAAACAAGAGGCCGTAGAAGAATTACTAGCTATTTCGGATTTATTTTTAATGCCTTCCGCAAGTGAAAGTTTCGGTTTGGCAGCCCTTGAGGCCATGGCTTGTGAAGTACCTGTTATTTCTTCGAATGTTGGAGGGTTACCTGAAGTGAACATTCATGGAACAACCGGTTTTTTAAGCGAAGTTGGAAATGTAGAAGAAATGGCAAAGCATTCACTTCAATTGTTACAAAATGAAGACTTATTAAATCAGTTCAAAGCGAACGCACTTCACCAAGCAGAACAGTTCGACATAGAAAATGTCCTTCCGTTATACGAAGAATATTACCAATATATTTTGGAAAACAGTGTGTATGATTATAAGCCGAGGTAATAGTATAGATTTTTAGATGATTAGATATTTAGATTTATTTTATGCTTAATTATAAATCTAAATATCTAATCATCTCTACATCTAATTATGAAACAACAAGCGTTCTCCTTTTTTATTTTCGAAGAACTGTCCATTATCATAAGCAAGATGTCCACTGACAATAGTTTTTTCGACGGCTCCTTTGAAGGTGTGATTTTCGAAGGGCGACCATCCACATTTATAATGTAAACTTTCTTTTTTTACCGTCCATTCTTTTTCCAAATCCACAAGCACCAAATCTGCCCAATATCCTTCCCGAATAAATCCTCGTTCTTTTACCCGAAAACAACGCGAGGGTGCATGACACATTTTTTCCACTATTTTTTCCAAGGAAATTTTTCCTTCATGATAAAAACCTAACATCACATTTAATGAATGTTGTACCAGAGGAACACCCGACGGTGCAGAAGTATATATATTACTTTTTTCCTGCCAGGTATGTGGTGCATGATCGGTGGCAATAATATCCAAGCGATCATCCAGTAACGCAGGAAGTAAAGCTTCTTGATTTTCTTTCGATTTTACTGCCGGGTTGCATTTTATTTGCGTTCCGAATCGGGCATAATCATCCGCATTGAAAAATAAATGATGGACGCAGACTTCCGAGGTAATTCTTTTTTCCTCTAAAGGAATATCGTTCCGAAATAAATCCAATTCTTTGGCGGTGGAAATGTGTAGTATATGTAAACGGGTGTTGTATTGCTTCGCCAATTCGACGGCCA
>JAHDDR010000095.1 GCA_020629255.1 Saprospiraceae bacterium
TATTCATCAGAAACAGTTGTTCTGAATAAATTGAAATCCTTAACATGAATACAATTTGCAACATCTTTGGTATCGAACAGTTTTTCATTCCCCCCTAAGAATCCATCTAATTTGGTCGACACCCTATAATCACAACCATCAGAAAGCGGTAATTCATATTTACCATTCTCATCTGTAAAAAGAACTTCTTGCCCTCCTTCCAAACAATCACTTTTAATCGTGACTTCTGCATTGGACAAAACAACTCCTCCTGCCTTAACCGTACCACTCACTAAACACTCGATAGGTTTTGTTAGAGGAATTTCTACTACTTTCTTTCCTCCTCTTTCCACATCCGTGGTACAACCTTCTTTTTCGTTGTCTTCGTATGTTTCTTTAGATGCTGTGAAATTACAACATTGGTTGAGCTTTTGCTCTACGATAGCGATACCTTCAGCATCCGTATAATAGGTATTACCGGTACAATCGCTCACTACCTCGGCTCCTTCGATGGGTTCGCCTGTTTTTTCATCATATACTAGGATTTCCAAGGTCGCAGCATTTCTTCTATAGCAGTAAATATCATCATCTCCGAAACCACCTTCACGGTCGGAAGAAAAGCAGCCACAGGTTCTATCTTCATTAATAATGAAAGCGAAGTCATCATCCACGGTATTGACAGGAGCACCCAAATTGATGATTTCACCCCAGTCATTGAATTCTTCTTTCTTTTGCATTTGGTAGATATCCAAACCACCCAGTCCCACATGTCCATCAGAAGCGAAGTACAATTGGTTGTCGTGGCTATAGAATGGGAATACCTCATGACCTTCGGTGTTTACTTTTGGTCCTAGATTTAGTGGTGGTCCCCAACGGCCATCTTCTTGTTCGGAAACATATAAGTCCATACCTCCGAAACCTCCGGGCATATCCGAAGCGAAGTAAAGGAAATTACCATCCGGAGATAAAGCTGGGTGGGCTACTGAATATTCATCACTATTAAAAGGAAGGCTTTCTAAATTGGTAAAGCTTTGACTTCCTTCTCCTCCTCCTCCTTCAGCAGAGTATATTTTCAAGCGGATAACGCCTTCGTCATCTTTTCTTGATTTACCATTCAACAGGTTGTTACGGGTGAAGTAAATGGAATTGTCTTCTTCACCAAAAGAAACGGCTGCATCGTGAAATTTCGAATTTAAAGAATTGGAGAATTTTTCGGGTTCGCTGAATTCACCTCCATAGCATTCTGTAGAATCGTTTTGTTCTTGCTTCACATACATCAATTCCAAGAACGGGTTACCCGTCCAGCAGTGAAGACGCTTGGTGGGTCCTTGCTGGTGTTTTTCAGAAGCGAAAACGATTCCGTCTCCATAGAACATAGGACTGAAATCATCCAAACCAGAATTAAAAGGCATGTGGTCTACTTCGTAGATTCCCGCATTCTTCTTTTCTAATTCTTCTTTGTAGTCGCAAGCTCTAAGAAGGTGTCTTCCACGGCTATCATCCGGAACGGCTTCCACGAATTTCTGGAACCATTCTTTCGCCATATCACACTTTCCATTTCTTTGGAGCATATAGCCATACCTTAAATAATGAATAGGCTCGGCTTCGGGCAAACGCACCGCCTGTCCATACCAATATTCGGCGTTGTCTACGTCGCTTACCTTATAATAACACTCGGCTAAATTAAAGGTAGCTTCGGCATTGTCTTCCTTCGCTAGAATCTTGTTGTATTCCATGATGGCACCTTGGTAATCCAGAATTTCCATTCTATGATTCGCTGATTTGAGTTTGGCTGATTGAGCCAGAGAAGTGCTCATTCCGAAGAACAAGAAAAGGAGGGAGGTCAAGAGTAAATGAGATGTCCTCATAGTAGCAGTCTTTTTAATTAAGATAACTTTTTTGTATTAGAATTTTTCCTCAAATAATATACCAATTAACATTATGTCCTAACATTTTAAATAAAAACACATAACTAATCAATTGATAATCACCACAAAATATGAAAAAAGGCTGGATTTTAGATCTTTTTTCCAAGCTGCAATTCACATACTTTTCACGATAATATGTATCTTGTTGTATTAGAATGGGCAACTCTGACATTGGTCAACACTCACGTGTTGAGGTTTTTCCGATTCTACCATAGAAACGAACTTTCCATCACTGTCGTAATAGCCCAAAATCTTAAATTCAGTCCTTCTGTTCCATTGGTGTTCTTCCTCGGAACAAGGAACATTATTCTTACAATTGTTCACATTTACGGTTTCACCGTAGCCTTTGGGTCTCAATCGACGGCTCTCAATTCCCCGCTCTTTCAACCAACGCACTACTGATTCAGCTCGACGCTGGGACAATCTATCATTGTATTTAAATGAACCTCTTGAATCGGTATGAGAGCCAATTTCAACCACATATTTGTTATTATCTGCTAGCAAGGCATATAATTTTTCTAATTCTGAAATCGCATCCTTTCTAATGTATGATTGATCAAAATCATAATAAATATGCAACAGATATGTACCCGGTGTCCGCCCTTGATCGAAAGAATGGGTTGTTGTACTCGATTGAGTAAATGTTCCTCCATTTATCGTTGACGTAGGATATGTGCTACTTGAATGTGTCATGGTTGAGTGATAAGCTGTTGTAGATGGTTGTGTATAACTTCCCGAAACATGAGATGTTGTTGATGTTCCTTGAGACGAATGGTTTGTTCCTGCAACATGTTGATTTGATGTCGTGGAATGAACCGGCCTTGATGTTACAACCGTATTAGGTCTGTTATTGGTCGTGGTTGAGGCTAGGGTTTGTACCGGCCGGACCGGAGCAATAAATAGATCTTGTTTAAACGATGTACTTTGTTTTATCCCTTCTGTACATTTTTTGGATGAACGGGTTGCCAAGTAGGTCAAATCTTTTGAAGCTCGTACTTCGAAACAACAATTTTTCTGTATTTCCGGAAAAGAGTATTCTCCCCTAGCGTTTGTCGTTACCACTTGGGTTTCTCCACTTTCGCAACCGGAAGGAATGAGTTCTACTTTCACATCAGATAATCGTTGATTTGTATTTTGATCGAACACGATACCGAAAAGGTCAAATTCGATATGTCTTTTCAAAGGAATCTCAACGATAATACCTTCTTCATCTTCTTTCAAATCTTTGGTGCATCCTTCTTGGGAGTTTTCAATATACTCTTGGGCGGATGCTGTAAAATTGTTGCACTCGTTTAGTTTTTGCTCTAATTCTACTATACCAGCAGCATTTGTCGTGTATGTATTTCCTGTTATTTCGCTTATTACTTCGGCATTCGGAATACCTTGACCTGATTCCTCATCAATCACCAACAACCTAACTTTTGCCGCAGATTTTTTAAATGAATAAATATCATCTTTTCCGAAACCTCCTTCCCTATCGGAAGAAAAATAGCCCATATCGCCTTTTTCATTCATGACAATTCCAAAATCATCGGAGGTTGAATTGATGGGAAATCCTAGATTAATGATGTTTCCATATTCACCATTGTCTTTGATTTGCATACCGTATATGTCCAATCCTCCTAGACCGACATGACCATTGGAAACGAAATAAAGTTGAGCATTTGACACATAAGGAAATACTTCGTGTCCTTCTGTATTGATGCCCGGCCCTAGGTTAGATGGAGGCCCCCATCTTCCATTATCCAAATCCGTTACATATAAATCCATGCCTCCAAAGCCTCCGGGCATATCCGAAGCAAAATAAAGTTTGGTACCATCTTCGTTCAATGCCGGGTGAGCTACTGAATATTCGTCACTATTAAAAGGTAGACCTTCTAAGTTTACCCAAGCATATCCTTCACCTTGGCTCTCCGCAGAGTAGATTTTAAGACGGATGGCTCCATCATCATCCCGCCCTGTTTTACCAGATAGGTAATTGTTTCTTGTAAAGAATATTTGTGTTTGATCCGCATTGAAAGAAACAGCTGCATCATGGTATTTTGAATTGAGTCGATTGGAAAATGGTTTTGCATCTCCGTATTCATAAACGGTTTCTTTCCTTTTTCTGGTTTCGGTTCTTTCAACAAAAAATAATTCCAAGAATGGATTGCCCGTCCAAGTATGTTCTCTTTTTATGGGTCTACCTGCATCTTTATATTCTGAAGAAAAAACAATCCCTTCTCCATAAAACATCGGACTGAAATCATCTAGAGCGGTATTGAAAGGCATGTTCTCAATTTCATAAACACCTTCGTTTTTTGTGAGGAGTTCTTCTTCATAATCACAAGCACGAACCAAGTACTGCCCTCTCAAATCATCAGGTACTTCTTCTACATATTTGATGAACCATTCCCTTGCCAAATCACATTTACCATTGGTTTGTAACATCATTCCATAATATAATTTATGGACGGCTTCGGATTCCGGCATATTGACAATCTGCCCTAGCCAATATTCTGCTTCTTCGGTATTGTTCACTTTCCGGTAGCATTCTGCCAAATTCATTTTAGCATGCGTATTGTCTTCTTTACCCAACACTTCGCTATATAACTCGATAGCTTCTTGGTAATTCAAATTTTCAAAAGCTTTATTGGCTCTTTTCATCCTTGAAGATTGGGCAGAAAGGCTAAAGGTGGTTAGTGCAAAAATCCCTAGAATTAAGAAATACCTTCTCATAATGTTTTATTGATATAGTCCTTGAAAAAATTAAAAGTATCTGGGCGAGTATGTTTTTTCTGTATCGTAATTGAATTCTACTCCCAGCATCACTTCAAAGGATGCTTTGGTGGGTCGCTGCAATTCGGTTAGGGTATAATCATAGGCTAAACCAACAACCATCCCATTTTTCATTTGGTAGGATGCCCAAACATCAACAGAATCGAAAGAGCTTGTTCCTGTAAAGGCTTCAACAGCCGAACGGAAAGATGCTCCGACCCATAATGTTTCTCTGAACAGCACCGATAAATCAGCACTGAATTCTGTTGGAGCCCCATAGTTATTAAAGGAATCTTCTTCGTTTTTGAAGCCACTCAACAAAGCGGCACTTTTCACCAAGACCATCGGTTTGATGATAAGGTCATCTCCTTTTACGGGAATGGCTCCTCCAAAAGTCAGGTAATAATGGCGTGCGGTTCTGGCATACCTTTCTGTGGTGAGGTTGAGTTCCCTCAAATCGTGTTCTAATATATTGGGAACAGAAATACCTAAAAATGCAAATTTGGAGTAATAGTATAAACCGAAACCTACATTGGGTAGCCAATAGCTGGGAAACTCTTCAGAAAAAGCTTCATCGGTATTATCATATACATCTAGATTCTTCAGATTCGCTCTCCAATTGGTTACTCCTCCTTGCAAACCAATGGATATGGTTCCTGCTTCTTCTTTCCCCAATCTAATCCTATAGGCATAACTCATGTTTGCCGATACCATTCTACTTGTTCCAATATTTTGGTTCACTATATTTCCTCCAATTCCTATTCGATCAAAACCTTTGAAAGGGGTATGAATCGTTAATGACTGAGCATTGGGTCCTCCTTTAACACCCAACCATTGTGAGCGGTGGATCAGAGCCAAACTCATATGTTCCTTACTTCCGGCATAGGCCGGATTGTAAATTAAACTATTGAACATATATTTGGTAAACATCGCATCTGTTTGGGCCTGTGTTGTTAATGTAAAAAACAACATCCCCCCTAGAATCAGAATAGATTTTGCCAAGTTTCCCGTATGTATTTTCTTTCTCATATTAGAATAAATAATGATGTTTTTCTTAGTTAGACCAAAAACCGTGCTAATCTTCACATTAAAATATTTTATATATTTAATCTTTTCTGACTAACAGTATTGGGGAGGTCTTTTTTAACAAGGGTGTTTGGGTTTTATGACCACTATCGAATTGATTATGAATCACAAAAAAATTAGATTCAAAAATATTGCCATACCAAAGGATGAATTGTTAAAAGAATACTAAGTGTGCCTAAATGAAGGAAAACGGTTAGAAATGGCTTAGGGAATGGCACATAAAAAAGCAGCCATGTTCACATAAATGAACATGGCTGCTTAAAAAAAGAATGGTATCTACCCTACTTTAGAACAACGAATTTCTCGGTAATCCGTTCTTCATCAACTTGTAAAGTAATGAGGTAATGCCCATTCATTAATTGACTGATATCTATGTTTTCAAAATGTTGCCCAGCATCCAAATGGCGGGATTCTGCCACCATTTGCCTTCCTAACAAATCCGTTATCAGGATATTTACATCGGAAGATTGCTGCAGCTTATATTCAACATTTAATTCCCTAGAGGTTGGATTAGGATATAACCGGCCAAAAGACAGATTTGTACTTTCATCTAGTTTAACAAAAGTCTCTCTCGCAGATGCTGAAGGGCAACCATAAAACCCAATATTGTCCAAATGGATATAATCCAAATCTCCTGATGCATCCATTCTAAACCTAAAGATATTATTGGATGTAAAAGGCCCTTGGATATAAACCGTATCCCAATGCCGCACTTGATTTACAAATTCATCATCAGTGTTCCATTCTTCTAATATTGTGTAGGTATTCCCTCCATCGGTGGACCATTCGAAGAAGAAATCCTCATCCGGGTTATCCATACTTCTAGGGAAATAATTGAAGGTCATCCTTACTTCATCGTAGGAACTTAGGTTTAAATTGTCGGAATATGTATGCGAAGTTGGACTAT
Organism: Saprospiraceae bacterium; assembly: GCA_020629255.1. Taxonomy (GTDB): domain Bacteria; phylum Bacteroidota; class Bacteroidia; order Chitinophagales; family Saprospiraceae; genus JAHDCE01. Next base: position 6,658 of record JAHDDR010000095.1, read on the forward strand.
CATCCCTTAGCTCTATACTATAACGACCAATAGCATAAGCATACTTATTCAATCGTTGGCAATCCGTTCCACCATCGTTCCAAATACCCCAACCGTTTTCAAAGTTATTGTATTTGATTTTTTCATAGGTACAGGTTTGTAACAAATCCGGGTTGAGATAATTCATGGCATTACAAATCAAGCTGTTTCTTGTCCCCTCATCCGTTACTGTTTCTAGTGGGAATCCAAAATTAACCACTCCGAAACCATTCGGATCATTATATGCAACAGCTGCTCCATCGCCGGTTCCTCCAGAGTAACTCAACACGACCGAAGAGCCGCCTGTCGCTCCTAATCTATCTGGATATTGAGCATCATACATCATATGGTTGGAGCCATCATCAAAGCCTCCTACAATACCATCAAATAAACTTCCGGCACCTCCTATGAAATTATAGGAATTGGCATCATCACCATTATAAGTGGCTTTCAAATAATTGTTATAAAAGGCTGTAGAAGCATTGGGTGAAGTGGAACGACCAATGTCCCAACCTATTTCTGCTCCTGAAACAATCAAATCTCCACCGCCATCCAAGAAAGCGGTTACCAGTAATTCTTCCGTTGCATCGAAGGTTCTATCGCTTGTAGATTCTTCTCCGAAGAACCAATCAATCATATCATAATCCAATAAATTGACACTTCCATTAATGACGGCTTCATTCACTGCTCCATCGAAAGGAGCACCACAAGATTCGAAAGATTTGGCATGTTCTACCATGTAGGTATATGAGTTCATTCTTTCAAGAAACCCTCTGTAAAGGCTTCCCAAAGCTCCTGTTTCATATTGGTAAATCATTTGGGAACGTTGCATCCGGTCAAAACCATCTACAATCAGGATGGGTACAGAAGATCCGCTGGCAGGTGTTCTTGCCGCTACCACAGAAGAAGGGAACGATTCTCCACCATCATTGGAAGCAGAAATTCGGAAATAATAGGTCGTTGAAGGATCCAAGCCCGAAATGGTATAGGATGTTCCGGTTACCGGAATGGCATCTCCGAAGGCTCTACCGTGGGTTCCCATGTAGATATTATAACTTGTAGCTGCATCGCCCAATACGCCTCCCGTAGGCGGAGCGTTCCATGTTAATGTGATTTCGCCGGTGGCGGAGTTCTTCGCCGCCAAATGCGTTGGTGTTTCAGGTAAAATGGTTAAAGAAACATTTGAATCGTAATGATTAAAAAACTGAACTAGTCCTTTATATACCGCCCTAGCTTCTAGCTCACGGAAATAAGGTGTTGTTATGGCTTCTGCATCGCTTGGATTATCGTGGAAGCCCATTTCGAATAAAGCTCCTGGCATGGTCGTTAAATTTCCGACCTCACCGAAGTAAGCACATTTATGTCCCCTATCGTTCCAAGAAGCATCCCAATCGCCATGTATATCATCAATCACTTGATCATGTATGTAATTACGAAGGTAACCACTGGCATCGCCTCCAGCACTCCCATCACAATTAGTCGGACTCCCTGAATCGCTTGTTCCGGAAGTACCCGGTTCGTAGATGAAAGAGGAGGTTCCTTGTCCACCACAACAGGCGTTGGTATGCCAAGATACATAGACCGAATTCCATGTGTTTGTGGCGGGATCGTTTTGTTCTTCTGCTGCACCTTTCGACAGTTCCCATTCTGCATATTTGGGTCGGATGGATACATCGCCATCACAATTGGGATATCCCATATATGGAGCATACAGTTGTGCTCCTTCTTCAAAACGGTGGTGTCCTGATGTTCCTACTCCTCCTACATCGCAATCCTCTTCTGTTCCCATACCTCCTCCGAAACGGACCGCATCAGCAATAATGGCTTGAGTTCCGGAGCCATCAGAAGTGGAATTGGATAGGATAACATTTCCTGTTGCTCCTTGATCGAAATAAAACTGCCCTAGGTAATACCAAGTCTGACCATGTACTTCTTGGTTCACACTTACCTCTGTGCTTCCACCGGCATGATTTACAATATACCTTGTATCCACAGAACGGTTCGTACCTTCTCTATAATACACGGACACCCAATACCAGCCTTCTTCATTAATAGTGGGCGTATAAATAGCTGCTGCCGTTTCTGTTCCTGTTGTTGAATTGGTGTAACGATATGTACCTCCGTTGTAACCTGCACTTCCACTGGTTGACCATCCTCCGGTTTCTGTATAGGAAGGTGCCCCATCATCATTATCTACAATGACTTCGTTCGGATTAAAATCTCTTTCCCGAACCATGAATACATTCGCTCCGGCATTCCATAAATATTTCAGCAGGTAATATCCTACTATTTCGATGGTTCCGAAATCTTCGACCATGTCGTTGGTGTTTCCTCTTTGTGTGGTATAATTGCTCACAGAAGTATAATAGAGGAAACCATGTCCAGGGCTCAACCAAACGGTTTTCCCAGAAAGTCCTCCATTGGGTTGCCCTTGCCCCGTATGTGGAGGGGCTCCATATTTTTGATGGTCTACTTGACCTTTCACATCCGGAAATGGATCTTCATTCTTGGGTTCTACATAGGTAGGTGCAGGATTTTCGTTCTGTTGAAGGATCGTCAGGATATTGACATAAGCATTTTGTTCTCCCGATTTTTTCATCAGGATCTGGATTTCGTCCATTCCGTTTTCGTGAGCATAATTTTGTAGCGGGCGTACAAAGTCTTCGAAATCGTGATCGTCGAAGGTTCTCATGTCTTCTTCTGGTAGTTCTAAGAAAACGGTTGCTATTTTTCCTTCCACATCAACATTTACAAATTTGGCGTTTCTGAGTTTGTATGCCGTATGCCCGAAGGATTCGATGTTTTGTTCGAATTTAAGCCTTAAATCTTGCTTGAGGAATGATTGCCCCATCATGAAAAAAGGAAAGCAAATGAATAGAATGAGGGTAAGATGTTTGGTCATGCTGAAATGTTTAAAGTTTGTTACAGTGCTAATTGGTATGTACCAAAGAATTAATTTGTTGACTTATTTGCTTTATTCACGTTAGAAGTTAGCCCAACAAATATAATGAATATCAAGATATTTTATATCTTAATACTAAAACAGTTTCAACAGCCATCTTACACCTTTCTAATATGATGTTCGATTTTTGAAATAATCCAAGAAGGTTTTTCTTTTCTTTTCTTCGATTCGGATGTTGTTCAAATACTCTCCATAGACCCGTATGGTTTCGAAGCGGTAGGTTAGTGATGTAATGGGTTTTCCATTTTTGGAATATGCTTTTTTACCATTGGATTTTTGAATGATTTCGTATTTATCGTTTAGGACTTCGACCTTTTGTGTATCACCTTCTTGAGAGATTTTCACAACATGATCGAATAATTTTTGGGCTTGCTCCAAAATGGGATCGGATGCATCATATCCAGGAACGAAATCTTCCGGTCTTTCCCTTTTCCGGATATTTTCCAAAGGCAATAATTGGGTTTGCCGGGCATATAGATCATCTACTATATTCTTATTCATATCTTGGTCGGAACGGAGATGCCACATGTGTTCTAAGTAGGACATTTCTGCTTGGAATGCGATTTCCTCTTTCTTGATGACCTCCAATTTCGCAGACTTGATTCTTTTGGAATTGGGGTCGGTTTCTGTGATTTGTAATTTCTTCAGCTGATTTATCGCCAATGTATAATTTGCCTTTGTATGATCCGATGCAAATTTTTGAGCATTCGCCAGTTCAACTCGACGCTCCCTCCCTGTAAGTTGGGTGGCGAGAGCATTGTGTAGGCGATTCAGTTTAAAGGCATTTTCTTTTCTTTGCTGGATTCTTACATTACTGATTTCAATTTTTTTGACTTGCTTTTCATTTTCGTTACTGCTTGCATCTATTTCCCCTTGCAAACGCAATGCCCAACAATCGGCATAATTATTTTTATAATTGAGGTCTGCAATTTCGAATTGTTTCGATGCCCGTTCTAATTTTTCTTTGCGTTGTTGTAAATCTTTTTCGTCGGTGGCTTGGTTACTCCGTTTTTGTCGATTGAGCATCATTTTGGCTTTTTCTACTTCTAACTCGGCTAATTTTTTACTTGCATCAGCATACTGTTGTTCCCGTTGCAACCATTTCAAATTCCGTTCACAAATAGAAACCTGTTGGGCTTTTGACATCTGCACATTTGCTTGGGCATATCCTCCTTTTTTCCATCGTTCCAAGTCCAACTCCAAAGCCCTCTTCTTGCTTAACATCTTATAAATTTCCTGCCCGATTTGATGTTCGGATTTCCGCATGGTCTCTTTTGTATCATATTGGGATTGATTTTTAGTCATGGGGGGTAGCGTCCCATTCTTATAGAATGATTTGATTTCTCTACTCGCCAATTGCATCTGATAAGCGAAGGCTCCTTTATCTTTTACCTGATCCAAATCGAATGAAGATGTAGAGAATCGGCTCCCTTTTCCTACCATGTGTTTTTGCGGGCGAAATTCATTTTGATCCATTTCCCCTTGCAAGAAGGCAAATCTCAGGCTGCTGGTTCTTGGGGGATTTTCGGTATCAATGCTTACTGCATAAGGTTCTCTTCCTTTTTGATATACCACCAAAACATATTGGGCATATTGTATCAATTCTATTTGTCCTTTGCCTTTGGTTAGAACAACTGTTTTTTTATCCTTATCGGAAAAAGAGGTGACATAGACGGGTTCATTATTTTTATAATTTCCAGCTTCCACATTTAGTGTTACCTGTCCTGTCATGAACAAGGGAAGCAACAGTATTCCACCTAATAAGCATAATAATTGCCAGAACTTCATTTCAAGTTTTAGTTTTTGACGGATAAGCTCGAACTTAATCACTAAGTTTGCACAAATTTTAACTGAGAAAATACCGTACCAAATGTTATTAGCTATTTCTCCTATAGATGGGCGATATGCTTCCAAGACAGAAGCTTTGCAATCTTACTTTTCCGAATTCGCCTTGATCAAATATCGGGTTTGGGTAGAAATCGAGTATTTCAAAGCCTTGTGCGATTTACCCCTTCCACAGCTTAAAAATTTTCCGCATGAGAAAAAATCGGTTTTGGATAATATCCCCCGAGAATTTTCTATTGAGGATGCAAAGAAAATCAAGGAAACGGAAAAAATCACGAATCATGATGTTAAAGCGGTAGAATATTTCATTAAGAATATTTTTGATCAGGAAGGATTATCCGCCTACAAAGAATTTATTCATTTTGCTCTTACGTCCCAAGACATCAATAATACATCTCAACCTAAAATGTTGAAAGATGCTTTGGAACATATTTATATCCCAAAATTGGAAGACACTATTTCACAAATACAGCAGTTGGCTGAAGAGTGGAAATCTATCCCGATGTTGGCAAAGACGCATGGACAACCGGCATCACCAACTCTATTAGGAAAAGAATTTATGGTTTTTGTTGAACGATTAAATGTTCAACTTGATGTATTAAAAAATACGCGCATCAAAGCAAAGTTTGGTGGTGCGACGGGAAATTTCAATGCCCACCATGTGGCGTACCCTGAATTGGATTGGGAAAAATTTGCCAATGACTTCGTTCAAAATTATTTGGGATTGGAGCGATCACAGTACACTACCCAAGTCCAACACTATGATAATTTGTCGGCAGTATTCCATGCACTGATGCGTATCAATACTATTTTAATTGATTTATGTCGGGATATCTGGACGTATATTTCGATGGAATATTTCAAGCAGAAAACGAAAAAGGGGGAAGTGGGATCGTCTGCCATGCCGCACAAAGTCAATCCGATTGATTTTGAAAATGCAGAAGGAAATTTAGGTTTGGCTAATTCTATTTTAGGGCATCTGGCAGAAAAACTCCCGGTATCCAGATTACAACGAGATCTAACGGACAGTACCGTACTTCGGAACATGGGTGTACCGATGGGTCATATTATTATTGCTTTAACTTCTACACAAAAAGGTCTCGGAAAATTATTATTGAATGAATCGCAATTGGAAGCGGATTTAGAAAAAAATTGGGCCGTAGTTGCAGAAGCTATCCAAAATATTTTGCGTCGAGAAAATTATCCGAAACCCTACGAAGCTTTAAAAGATTTGACAAGGGGGAAAAGTCAAATTACAAAATCTGATATTCATTCTTTTATCCAAAATTTAAATGTTGATGAAGGGATTAAAAATGAATTGATGAAAATTACACCTCATAATTATGTGGGGATTTTTGGTGGTTGAAAATAAATCGCCCCTGCTTAAAAAAAGCAGGGGCGATTTATTTCAAATACTTTCTATTATTTAAATACAACGTGTGTATTTTCTAATTCGATTAATTGAGACAAGAAGGGTTTCATTTCCTTATATTCTGCTAGAGAGAATTCTCTTCTTTCGGAAATAAATTTCCGGCTAATTTTCAATTTATTCTCTGCCAATTTTTCGAATGTAATCGAGTATTTCATTTTTCCATGAGAAATTTCTTTGGATTCGGGTAATTCAATAAATGCTTTCCCTGTTTCCAATTCGATGGTCATTTCTTCGACATACTCATCGGTGTCTTCATAAAAATTATATGCGAAACCATGTTTCCGATCGTCTTCGAATAAAATTTTCGATGTCAGAATTAAATCTGTAAATGGAACTTTTAAAGATTTCAAACTACCGAGTTTGGTTACTTCACCTTTTACATCAAAACTATAATTATAATTTACCGGCGCTGACATATCTCTCAAATTATCGAATTTGATATCTTTCATACTTACTTGTTTGGTAAAGCGGTTCGAAATGGATTGTTTGAAATCGTCGAACAATCTTTCTTTGGTAATATCTCGATAATGATAACGAGTTGAAGCTGCATTCCGACCTTCCTTAGTCGTTTTTATATCCAATGCCAAATCCGAACCTGTAATTTTCACAAGTGTATTTCGGATAATTTTATCTTTAACCCGATTATCTGTTTTCAGATTTTCAATATCAGCTGTTTTGCGTTCATTTTTATCAAATGGAATTTCCAAAATTTGGGCATTTAATAAATTAGAAGGCAAGGTACCGAAAGGCAAATATTCGTCTGTTAATTCCAAATAATAATCTTTATTATCCAAATTCGTTTTTACGATACAATGATTAAAATTCAAGGATGGCATGGCCGCTTCGTTCAAACCGTTGTCCCTCGTTGAAACCAATACCAAATTCACATCGATATTTTCTTCTCTTGCCATTGTGGCAAACAAAGTGGAAACATCTTTACAATCTCCCAACTTGGATTTCAATGTACGATACGCCAGCTGTGGCACCAATCCACTTTGGCGGAAAGAAACGGAACTGTAACTAACGTTGTCCGTGATATATTCATAAATCGCTTTTGCCTTGTCAAATTCTGTTGTTTTTCCTTCTACTACTTCTTTCGTGATTTTTTTGATGTCGTAATCTGCCTTGGCTTGTTTTTCCGACATGTCATTATACCAATCCGCAATTTTATTCCAATCGGAAACAGTGCTAAAATGAAGGGTCGTCAATACTTCACTGGAACGAGGCATATACGGTTCAGAATTTACTTTTTGTGGATTGTTGGTTTCCCAAGTGTACAAATTAAAATTCCCTTTTTTATTGACACTTTCCTTGACATCAATATTTTTATTTAGAATTTTATGTGTGATTTTTTTATTGTTCGCCAACAATACATTACAAATAGATTTTTGTATCGGCTTATAACTATTCAGAACAAAATCATCCCAATAATATTCTGCGAATTTACCACGGAAATAATTTTCCAATTTATAGCGAATCACAATGGCATCACCTGGTTCCAAATCCGTAAATACGACACGGTTGTAAGATGTTTCTCCATCTAATTTTTGTCCATTACTTTTTACTACTTCTGCTTTTTCCAATACAAATCTTTGTCTATGGGAATTCATTCCCAAGGTTGTCTCTTTCCAATTATCGACACCCGTAGATGTATTGATACGCACAACATAAGTGATGTATTTTTCGGAGGCATTATCATCATAAATAATGGTTGAATTTTCAATCAATAAATATTTATAATCTTCGATATTATCTCCTTCGTCTGCCGGATTTTTACTAATGATTTTATATTCATCGTGTTGCGGAAAATAATCTTTTAAATTATCCTCATCGTTCATTTCCCTTAACTTCAAACGTACATCATAATTCAGGGGATCATATTTCAAGGTATTTTCGTAAGCTTGTTTCGCTTCTTTTTTCTTTTTTACATAATCATAAATAAATCCTCTCGATTGCCATAAGTCATCCGAAAAAGGGGAAAGCTCCAAAGCTTTTTTATTATAAGATAATGCTTTATCATAATCTTGTACATACATAGCATAGTTCGCCAACTTAGACAATACATTAATATTGTTCGGATGCATTTTTTCCAAACGGTCGATCCATTTTACAGCTTTTTGCGGTTTTTCTCTTTCGAGATAATTTGAAATCAGCGTGGTTGTCGGACCGTAATCGAAATCATAATCTAAATATTTTTCTATGAGTTTATCCCCTTTAGAAAAATCTTTTTTAATTTCAGTTTCTACAATATATTTCATATTAAGAAACGTAAAATGATTGGGTTCTTTTTTGTATGCTTTTTCTACAAGAGCTAATAATTCATCAATTAATTTTTTGCTTCCTAGCAAACCTATTTTCAATTCCATCAACTCTGTAGTTTCACCATTGAGTTTTTCATATTTTTTCATTAATTCTCCTGCTTCATCAAAATTTTCATCTTCCATGAACTCTTTGATATTATAGACCATTACACCCGGCAAATCTGCATGTTTTTTTCTAAGCCATTCAATTTCCTTGAGGACTTCTTCTCGGTCTCCATTTTCGGAATAGACATCCAACAATTCAAAATGCAATAAAACGTTGTCGGGAGAAATAGCCAACGCCTTCTCCATAACTTCTCTTGCTTCAATCGGATCATCCCTTCTCAAATAACAATTAGACAATAATAAATAATTGACTAAATCATTTTTATCCTCTTTAATTTTATTTTCAAAAAAGGCTTCTGCAAAATGTTTTATCTCCATTCCTTCGTCGTATTTACCTGTGTCTTTTTGGTACGACTGGACTTCTTGGGTTGCCTCCAATCCTTCTATGGGATTGAATTGATCATCAACGATCCTCAACAACATATTGGGGCTTGCATTGCCGTCGGTTCCTAATTGAATTAAAATTCTATTGTATCCTTTATTCAATTTATATTTAATCGAATAGACATCTGCTTCGGTTACTCTTTCTTCATAATTTTTATAACATAAGCGATCGTTAACCCACAATTTTGCGCTACCGGCACAACCCAAAGCAAAATTAACTTCTTGTTCTTTTGGGGAGTTGATAAAGGTTTGCATATATACAATCCCGGATGAATTTCCGTAAAAATAATTCGTTAGATGAATCCAACTTTTTGAGGTGTAGGGAGAAATATCAAACCAAGAAATTTCCGTTCCATTTTTGGATGTGAACTTGGATGAAGTTTGAGGGGAACTGACGGGAGCATAATCTTTTTCGAAACCACTTCCCATATAATTGTCGAAGGTTCCGGTAACAAGCCATTTGTCTATTCCGCCCATATCATTCCATTGGGCTTTTAATCCGGCAGCATCGGTTTTAGAATATGCATGTTGGGACAGTTGGTATTTCGCCACAGCTTTCATGGTGCCGGACTGCTTATCATCTTCCATTATTTTTTTCAGCAATTCCATTTGGTCAGAATTTTTGAGACCATAATCTCCAACCATTTCATTATAAAACCAAAGGGAATATAAATAGGGCGCCGAATTTTCCACTTTATCATAATATTTTAAAAATGATTCTGTGGTGACTTCGCTATCATTCACCGTTCCTCTCAGCATGACCAGGCTCACATAGGATTCGGCTACTTTTTCGCCATTGGCAATACTTTTTCGGAATAATTTTTCGGCTCCTTTGTAATCATTCGCTTCGATGGCTTTCCAAGCATCAGAATAATCTGTAGCGAAAATGGTTGTCGAAATAAATAGGAATAAAATAAAAGGTAAGAACAAAATCTGTTTCTTCATGGTTATTCAATTAATTGTTTAATAGATAAATCTTGGTCTATTTTGTATGGATGGGTATAGACAAAGATAGTGATTATTATTGTAATAACCTTTCCATACCTTCCACGGTTCACCACTTAAAATAAATCTATGGAAAAGAATTTTCTTATTAGCGTCCGCAAGCAATTTGAATATTACAAAATGTTAGGTGACAAAACCGTTTCACAACTTGATGATGATGAATTGTTTTGGCAGTTTAATGATAGCAGCAACTCCATAAGCATCATTGTAAAACATCTATGGGGGAACATGATGTCCCGCTGGACGGATTTCCTCACTAGCGATGGCGAGAAGGAATGGCGAAAAAGAGACGGGGAATTTGATGCGGACATTAAAACGAGAACACTTCTCCTTGAAAAATGGGAAGAAGGTTGGGCTTGTTTATTTGCTGCCCTTGATTCGGTGAATGAGGATAATTTTGATACGGTGATTTATATCCGAAACCAAGGGCATACTATTATCGAGGCGGTGAACCGACAGTTGGCTCATTATTCTTATCATGTAGGGCAAATTGTTTTTATTGGAAAAATGGTAAAGGGAGACAAATGGATGAGTCTTTCTATTCCGAAAGGAAAATCGAAGGATTATAATACTGAAAAATTTTCAAAGGAAAAGAGCCGCAAACATTTTACGGATGATATTTTGAGTGGGAAGGATGAATGCTAAAATTATGTTTTTGTTCCTTTTTGCTTGCACAAAAATGAACCCCAAAAGTGCACTTTTTCAAAGGTATTTTTCTCCCTCTGGTCGAAAACCGTTCATCAATTCCTAAAATCCCTCCAAGGCTTCGGGATTTCTTAACGGAATTCATTCACTATACTTGTGAAAAAGAAAGAAACCAGTACCTCTATTTAAAAATGTGCACGACTTTATTAGAATTTGCCTTGTATGACTTTGTTAGACTTAACATTGATATAAAAGGACGAAAAGATCAAGGCTGTGAATCTTTCTTTACGCTGAAACAATTTGTAAATACTACATTCAAAAAACTCGCTTTCA
>JAHDDR010000265.1 GCA_020629255.1 Saprospiraceae bacterium
GCATTATGGGATTGTGCTGGTGCAATAAAATCACAAGGAATCATCTTTGTCCCTTGGTGGATTAATTGATAAAAAGCGTGTTGTCCATTTGTTCCTGGTTCACCCCAAATAATAGGCCCTGTCTGATATTTTATTTTATTTCCCCTTCGGTCAACTGACTTACCATTGGACTCCATATTTCCTTGTTGGAAATATGCAGGAAAACGATGCAAATATTGGTCATAAGGCAAAATGGCTTCGGACTCGGCACCAAAAAAATTATTATACCAAATTCCAATCAATGCAAGAATCACCGGCATATTTTTTTCAAAATCCGCATGCCTAAAATGCTGATCCATTTCATAATAACCATCTAATAATTCCTGGAATTTTTCGAATCCAATAGACAAGCAAATAGACAAACCAATGGCAGAAGTCAATGAATAACGTCCGCCAACCCAATCTTTAAAAGAAAACATATTCCCTGTGTCAATTCCGAATTCAGATACTTTTTCGGAATTAGTAGATGCCGCAACGAAATGCTTTGCAATGGCAGAATCATCCTTCGCATGACCTAGCAACCAATCCCTAGCAGAAAAAGCATTGGTCATTGTTTCTTGGGTAGTGAATGTTTTTGAAGCAATAATAAAAAGTGTCGTTTCCGGATTCAACTCCTTTAGTGTTTCTGCCAAATGTGTACCATCCACATTAGAAACAAAATAGACATTGAGTCGGGTTTTATATTTTTTTAATGCCTCCGTCACCATCACAGGTCCTAAATCAGAACCACCAATTCCTATATTTACAACATCTGTAATTTTCTTATTAGAATAACCTTTCCATTTTCCAGAAATTACTAATTCTGAAAATGCAGACATTTTATCCAAAACCTCATTCACAAAAGGCATTATATCTTTACCTTTTACTTTTATGGGTTCATTCCCACGGTTGGTCAATGCTACATGAAGTACAGATCTATTTTCTGTTTCATTTATTGGCTTACCCAAAAACATGCTTTCTATTGCATCCTTTAATTGGCATTCTTCAGCAAGTTCTAATAATAAGCCAAGGGTTTTTTGAGTAAGGATATTTTTTGAAAAATCCAACAAAACTTCATCGGTCTTCAAAGAAAATTCATCAAATCTATTTTTATTTTCAGTAAAAAGATTTTTTATTTCTACGGATTTCATTTCCTTGAAATGCTCCTTGAGTTTTTTCCAAGCTGCTGTACGGGTTGGATTTATTTTTTTCATAATTACATTTTAAAACTAATTCATAATTAAAGTACTCTAACACATTCAAATACTCACCTTCGCTTTGATGTGAGGATCCGGGTCATAATTCACCAATTCAAAGTCTTCGAATTTAAAATCAAAAATAGAATCCACTTCGGGATTTATTTTCATGGTCGGCAACTCCTTGGGCTTTCTGGTTAATTGCAATCTTGCTTGTTCCAAATGATTCAAATATAAATGTGTATCTCCAAACGTATGTACAAAATCGCCATAACCTAAATTACAAACCTGCGCCATCATCATAGTCAACAATGCATAAGATGCTATATTAAATGGTACTCCTAAAAAAACATCGGCACTCCTTTGGTATAGCTGACAAGAAAGTTTTCCATCTGCCACATAAAACTGAAACATACAATGGCAGGGGGATAACGCCATCTTTGGTAGGTCGCCCACATTCCACGCATTGATAATAATCCGTCTTGAATTCGGATTATTCTTAATTAAATCCACTGCTTGGGTAATCTGATCCGCAACCTGACCATCCGCACTCTCCCAACTCCTCCATTGCTTGCCATAAACTGGTCCTAAATCCCCATTCTCGTCTGCCCATTCGTTCCAAATACGAACGCCGTTTTCTTGGAGATACTTCACATTCGTATCTCCATCCAAGAACCACAACAATTCATGAATGATTGATTTCAGGTGTAACTTCTTGGTAGTCAATAAAGGAAATCCATCATTCAAATCAAAACGCATCTGGTAGCCAAATACACTCTTTGTACCAGTACCTGTCCTATCTCCTTTTTCCACTCCATTATCAAGGATATGCTGTAACAAGTCTAAATATGCCCTCATTCACCTTCGGTTTTTTATGAAGCACAAAAATACGCATTCATGCCGACTTTCGGATTTAAAAATCCGAAAGTCGGCATGAAAAAACAAAATACTGACAATCAATCATTTAGGGCAGACAATTTGTTTAATTCACTGATAATCAGCGAATTAAACAAATTATATATTTAACACAAAATGTTTATATATTGGAACTTTTAAAGCAAACAAGATGTTTTATATTTAGAAGGAAAATACTTTTAAATATGAAAGAAAAAATAATTCGGATAAAACATTTTTTAATTATTTCAATGCATCAATTAAATATGCATTTGAAAAAATCATGGTATAAATATGTAATAATTATTTTTTCAGGATTAATTATTTATACAAAAGATATTTATTTCGTCCTACAATTAAATAATCAACATCAAAAATTGGCATTTTATGAGCAACCCACAAAAATCGGAATTGATTCCACCAGAAAAAATATTCAATTATTTTCCAGAAAAAAAACCAAAAATAAAAAAACAAAATTGGTTTCGGATAAAATTAAAACACCCAAAGAAAAAAGATTCAAAAATTATATTGATAATTACCACAAAATTGCCATCGAAGAAATGCGGGAACACAAAATACCTGCATCTATTACCTTGGCTCAAGGTTTACTGGAAAGTAATGGCGGAAAATCAAAATTAGCAACTGAAAACAATAATCATTTCGGAATAAAATGTTTTTCAAAAAAATGCCAAAAAGGGCATTGC
>JAHDDR010000096.1 GCA_020629255.1 Saprospiraceae bacterium
CTCACTTTCGTTCACATGGGTGATTGTAATTTCAGGTTGATATTTTTCTGTAAGCCGTATTAGTTTTTTAATTTTCCCAAAATCTTGGTTTCGGTAATCGGTAGCATAAAGAATTTTTCCAAACTGAATCGTTTTACAGTTTTCAGGAACAATTAATATTGGCGCTTCCACTTTATGTATCATCTGGTACGAATTGGAACCAAACAAAGCTTGGTAATTATCATCCGCCCCATTGGTCCCCATGATTACGAGACCATATTTTTTCCTTTTCGTCTCTGTTCTGATCGCATAAAACAAACTCGTACGGGTTTCTATTATTTTGACCTTAAAAGATACCCCTTCTTGCTGCAATCGCTTCTCATACTCCGACACTTTCTCCTCTATTTCCAAAAATCTCGGCTCCCGCACCAATACATGAATCAAAACCAATTTGGCATTCTCTTGCTTGGCAAACTCCGCCGCCACCTGAACCGCATTATCAGATGCTTCGGAAAAATCTATTGGGCATAATATTCTTTTCATCTTGTGTATCGCTTTTTATGTAAAACAAAAATATGACCCAACGTAGATTCTTAATATGACGAAAACCATCTGTTCCGATGATCATAATCATCCCCTGCAAGATTGTTATTCTTTAATATTGTCTTAAAAAAGATGAAAAGATTTTGGAAAATAATATTGATCTTAGTGGTGATGCTTCTGCTTTTATTCATTGCGAATAAAACATTCAACGATCTTAACCTGAAAAAATATGATAAAATGATCAGTCAGGATTTCTCTCATGTAGTGGTTGTAGACAAGGACATCACTCTGGGAAATTATTTCGCCTTCATGGATAGTTTGATTCATAAATATGACTCTCTTACCCCTTTCACATTAAATGAACATTTAATTGTACATCGCAACAATTGGATAATTGACACTCTAGAGAATACAGATTATTATAGAAGAAAAGAAAGAAACGAATTTATTTATGATTTTTCAAAACTCCGAATTATCAAAAAAAAAGACCTTATTTATATTCCCAATAATACATATACAAACGAATGGCAAAAATCACAAGAAAATACGATAATAGATATCAATATCCCCGAATATAAATTAAGAATAAAAATAAAAGACAGTATTCTTTATAGTTTTCCGATCCGGGTTGGTAGAGACGAAAAAAAATATTTGGCAATGGCCGATAGAGACGTCGATTTAAAAACAAAAACAGGAAAGGGAAAAATAGTAAGAATCAATAAAAAAGCCCGGTTCATTAATCCTTCCGACAATAAAGAATATCACGTAACTCGAAGAGATGACAATAAAGTCACACTGCTCCCCAACACCCCGTGGATAGAACCCGAAATCAATGGAATAAGGCACGGACAATTAATACACCCGACAACCAATCCCAAAACTTTAGGAAAAGCATATTCCAATGGTTGCATTGGAATGAAAGAAGCCGACGCTTGGAGGGTTTACTATTATGCCCCTATTGGCACAAAAATACATATACGATATGATTTAAAAATAAAAAACAACAACGGGAAAGAAATAGAATTAAAAGACATTTATAAATGGAGAAACAAAGTCGACTTCGATAAAATTGCAGCATTCCTTCCTCCTAGGGAAGATGTTTCACATTCCATTTGTTATTGTAAATAAATTAACATGAAAAATATTTTAGTTCCAATAGATTTTTCAGCATGTGCAAACGACGCACTGGATTTTGCTTTGTCTATAGCAAAGAAAAATAATGCCACCATACATTTGTTACATATTGTAAAAACAAGTATCGATTGGGTAAAAATGCCTAAGAACAAGGAAGATGGTTTTCCAGAAATAAAAAAACAAATCATCGAGGCAAAAAACAACTTGGATGAATTGGAAAAGAAAATTAAATCACTAAATATCAATGCAGACATTCCAACAATATAGAAAAAGGTATTTTGTCTTTCACACAAAAGGAAAGCCAATACGACATGATCGCTTTATTAAGCACATCCAACCAAACGCAAAGCATGTTCCGATACATGGCTCCTTCTATTTCCAAAAAAATAGTGAACCATTCTAATTTGTCGGTACTTATTTTCAAATATCCTTAACAATCAATCCCTTCATGAATTAATGTCGGAAACCTATGAAAGAAATATAAATTAATTTGTATTTTTATTCCATTTCCTTTGACATAGATTTAGGCATATGATAAAACGAGTCGTAAAATTGACATTCAAGTCTGAAAACATAAATACATTTAAAGAAATTTTCCGGCAAAATAAAAATAAGATTGCATCCAGCCCGGGATGCCTTTCTGTAGAACTTTTACAATGCATTTCCGAACCTCATGTTTTTTTCACTTTCAGCATTTGGAACAGTGAGGACGCTCTGAACAATTATCGCCATTCCGAATTATTTCGAAGCACTTGGACAAGAACCAAAATTCTTTTTTCCGAAAAACCCGAAGCTTGGAGTGTAAATAGTTTGGAACGAATTATGGGATAATATTTATACCTGATGGAAAAATTATTCAACGAATTAAAAAAAGAATTAATAGATCATTCCAACCAGGAGAATGCTACAAAAATGAAAGCCTATATGAAAAATCATTTTGATTTTTTAGGCATCAAATCTCCTGAACGAAAAAAAATAGCCCGCCCTTATATTTCAGAATTATCTAAAAACTATGGCGAAGAATTTGAAACCATTACTCAAAAATTCTGGAATCAAAAACAAAGAGAATTCCAATACATTGGAATGGTTTTTTTATTGCGAACCAAAAAACATTGGAAAAAAAACAGTTTAACCTTTTTCAAAAAATGCATTACACAAAAAGCTTGGTGGGACACCGTAGATTTCCTAGCATCGAATATCATCGGAAACTACATGTTGAAATTTTATCCTGATGATTTTTCTAAAATGGAAAAATGGAACCAAGACAAAGACATGTGGATAATCCGAACCTCTATTTTATTCCAATTAAAATACAAGGAAAAAACAGATTGGGAATTACTTCAAAAAAACATCCTCAACCACGACCACTCCCCAGAATTCTTTTTAAGGAAAGCCATGGGATGGGCTTTACGGGAATACGGAAAACGAAACCCGGAAAAAGTTCTTACTTTCATCCAGCAGAACCCACAACTTTCTGGCTTGACTCAAAGAGAAGCCTTAAAACATATTGGATAATTAAAAATTCAGCATCATGAAAAACATATATTTATTCTTTATCGGATTATTTTTTTTAGTCGGATGCGGAAGTGGGGAGAACCCATCTTCCACAACTTCTCAAAAAGAAGAAACACCGACGACCATTGAAGCTCCTAAAAATATTTCTTTTATTTATGAACCCATGAAAGGCTTAGAAGAACCGGGCAGCCCTCGGGGAAAAATTTATCTCCAAATAGAAAACGAAAAAATATTAGTCGATGAAGAAACCATCCCCGGATTAACCGAAGCAAATTCGGCTTCCGAAGAAATGAAAACCAATAACATTGCATTGGCCGGTACTTGGTGGGCAGGATTTGGAGCCAACTATGCCGCTTTTTTTGAGGGTCGTAAAATCATCGTAAAAAAAGAAGTCGTAGAAGAGTTGACAGAAGAAATGGTGGCTGAAAATCCAGCATTGGCAAAACCTCAAATCGAAGTTATTAAAGAAATTAATTGGCCCTTGAAATAGGTTTTACTGCAGCAACTTTAAAATTATTTTTCTGATTTTTTTGCCTGCTTCTTGTGCCACGTCCAATACTTCCTCGATAGTCGTTTGGGCTCCATCTTTAAACGGATTATTGGTTACGACAGAAATGCACAAGACCGGTAATTCGCATTGGGCAGCAACAATCACTTCAGGTACGGTAGACATTCCCACCACATCCCCGCCTATCATTCTGAGGTATTTATATTCGGCAGGGGTTTCCAGACTGGGCCCCTGAAGCCCTACATACACTCCTTGATGACAATCGAAGCCAAAACCCAAGGCTATTTTTTCTGCTTGGTTCAATAATTCTGTATGGTACACTTCATTCAAAGCTGGAAAACGCAAACCTAACCGTTCATCATTCAAACCCCGCAAAGGATTTTCGGGGTGTAGATTAATGTGATCCTTCACCAAAACCAAATGCCCGGCATCCCATTCCGGATTAAGCAGCCCAGCAGCATTTGTGATGATTAATTTTTCTACGCCTATCGTTTTCAAAACCCGAATAGGGAAAGTCACCTCCTTCATCGAATACCCTTCGTAATAATGGAACCGCCCCTTCAACACCAGAACACAAGAATGCCCGATTTGTCCAAAGATCATCTTTCCAATATGACCCTCCACCGTTGGCTCCGGAAAAAACGGAATATCAGAATAAGGTATTTCTATCGGATTTGTAATGTCTTCGGAAATATCGCTCAGCCCGGTTCCGGCAATAATTGCATAGTCAATTCTTGCCGGCAGCAAATTTTGTAAAAATTGTTCTGCCGCCACTACTTTATTGTACAAATCCATAATAAAAATTTTATCAGAAGCATAAATCTACAAACAAAGCGGAGCAATGCTACGTGGCAACATCATAAAAATCGTACATTTGTACCAAAATATTTTAAGACTTAATGAAAAGTGAACTTACAGAAAAGGGCGAATTCAAATATTTGGAAGTAGGCCCGGACGATGGTGAGGTTATCGTATTATTACACGGGCTCTTCGGAGCCTTGAGTAATTTCGAAGGAATCACATCGTATTTCCAAAAAGAATACAAAGTTGTCATCCCTATTTTACCCATGTTCGATTTGCCGATCAAGCAAGTTTCGGTTGGAGCTTTGGTAGAACACGTTGCTAATTTTGTAGAATACAAGCAATATGACAAAATCAATGTGCTAGGAAACTCTTTAGGAGGACACGTCGCCTTGCTGTATGTATTGGATCATCCCGAAAAAATAAATTCGGTCATTCTTACTGGAAGCTCGGGACTTTTTGAAAGTGCCTTTGGAACAGGATTCCCACAAAGAGGCAATTACGAATTCATCAAAAAGAAAACAGAAGACACTTTTTATAGTCCGGACATCGCCACCAAAGAATTGGTTGATGAAGTTTTCGATACGGTGAGTGATCGAAACAAAGCTATCCGAGTGGTGAAAACGGCCAAATCTGCCGTAAGGCATAATCTGGGTGATAGACTTCATCAAATCACAGCCCCCACTTTATTGATTTGGGGTAAGAATGATAAGGTTACTCCTCCCATTGTCGGCGAACGTTTTAATGAATTGATCGCCAATTCCGAATTACATTGGGTAGACAAATGCGGGCATGCTCCCATGATGGAACACCCCGAAACATTCAATGGTATATTAGAGACATTCCTCAAACAACTTTCGTCGGAAAATTAGACATTAGTTTTAAATTATAGTTAATTCGAACTGCCTATGGGGAACCTTTTCCATAGGCAGTTTTATTATTGTATCTTTATATTGTAAGTAATGAGTCAAAAATAATGATAAGGAAATAACGTAGCAATTTTAGAACTGAATGAGGTCGAAAAGCGGAGCTATGCCATTAGTGAGTATTTTCGTAACGAAATGCAGTCTAAAAGAACAAGTTATAGCTTATTGATTATTTTGAATCATTACTGAAGTAACCTGAACTAAGGATTTGAAAAAAAATTTAACTGCGTTCGGCCTTGAGACTTTTAGCTGAAACAAAGCAGGAAATACGTTAAGAATTCAAAACTGTTTGAGCTGAAAACGAAGTAAACAGTAGCTTTATCCATTTTGTGCTCCCTAGGAGTTAAGTGAAAAATGGTGCTGATGCGAGTTATTTGAATTTAGTATTTACAATTTGTTTTGGCGTTAAAAAAGGCTCACAGCCTTGATTTTTGAGTCCTTTTGTATCAAGACAAAAGGACAAAAAATGATAAGCAACCGACAAATAGCTTTATACAGCATTTAATTATCCTTCGTTCAGATTAAGTACTCAGACAAAAGTATATTACCATTAATTTTCATGACAAGGAGGAATGTAGATATTGCCATTATTTCGGATACCCACTTGGGCACTTTCGGTTCCAGTGCCAAAGAGTTGCTCAATTATTTAAAAAGTATCCAACCCAAAATTCTCATTTTGAATGGAGATATCATTGATATTTGGCAATTCAACAAATATTATTTCCCAGATGAACATACGGCGGTACTACAAGAAATCATGTGGTTTGCCAACAATGGTGTTCCTACCTATCATACAACGGGCAATCACGATGATCTTCTTCGGCGATACACTGATTTTTCTTTCGCTAACATTCATCTTGTAGATAGTTTATTATTAAAAATAGATGGAAAAAAAGCTTGGGTTTTCCATGGCGATGCTTTCGACCATTCTGTAGGAGGTTTCGCTAAATCCATGGCTCAATTCGGTGGCCGGATTTATGATTATTCCATTTGGCTGAATCGGAAACTCAATAAATTGCTTCGGAAATTGGGCTTGAAACCGGTTTTCATTTCCAAAAAACTAAAAGAAAGTGTAAAAGGTGCCGTAAAAAAAATGAACGACTATGAACAAAAAAGCATCGATTATGCCATAGAAAAAGGATACGATTATTTGATTTGTGGTCATGTGCATAAACCCACAATAAAAAAATATTCCAACGAAAACGGTAGCACCATTTACTTGAATTCGGGCGATTGGCTAGAAAATCTAACCTCATTAGAATATTCGGATGACAAATGGACTTTATATCGTTATAAAGAAGAAGATTTTCCGAATGCGAATGAAGAAATCGTCATCGAAGATATGACGATGGATGAGCTGGCGGAAAAAACATTAAACCCCGCTGTAATGGTAATTCTAGAAAATGGAAAGGTGCGTCAAAGCAAAACCCTTGTAGAATTAAAAACTACAAAATCCGCATAAAATAAATTTACGATGTGGTATTTTTTATTAGGGAAGCAGCACCGATTCTCTAACCATCGCATCTAGACCACCAGTTTTGACAACCATGTAAGATGTGATAGTAAATGAAAATAGCAATAACAATAAGACCATCCAGAATGAATGGCTTTTTAAGCTATTTTTTCTTTTCTCAGCTATGATGTATGCAAGATAGCTTCCGAGTATGGTATTTGTAAAAATTAAAGCGTACATATATTGCCCCTCCTAAAAATTATTAGATTGTTTCCCTTTGATCTTAGACGAAACAAAATCAAAAAGCGTTGCATTACAATCAAAAAAATAAAATCTATTTTTTGAATTTATTCAAATTCGTAGAAACTCCAAGATGATGGACGGTACCTCCGACATGGTAAAATGCAATGCCATAATCAAAAGCGAATTGTTTAATTTTAAATCCGGTTCCTCCAGAAAAACCGGCTAGACTCCGTAAATTTCCTATATTCAATTCGGCTCTTCGAAGATGGTTATACCCTACCCGCAATTTGAAATTTTCTTTTTTACCAAAAAGGAATTCCCCCCCAAAAACAATATGCCTGAAAAAATTATCAAAAAACAAAGCCGCCTTCGATTCTCCTTGGGCTTCTTCACCAAAAAGAAGGGTTTCATCTTCTTTGTTCGGATCATTATACATGATGTTCCAACGTTGTAAATGGATGCCCATCACAGAAATTCTAAAAGGCAAATGTTTTAATTTTTTTGAAAATCCCGCTTGGATTTCGAAAGGTAGGGGTTCCCTTTCATTATCATAAGATGTAAATTGTAGTCCTGCATTTTTGAACACCAAAGAAGCCGTCATATTTTTTGCTGTATCCACATACATCGCCGCCAGATCGAAAGTCATTCCTATCGAATTATAACCTTCTAATTGGGAAATGATGAATTTAGCATTCGCTCCTCCATATAGTTTTTCAGAAAATTGTTTTCCTACACCCGAAGTCAAAGCATATTCCGAAGACTTGAACGATCCGATATCATTGGCATAAATATCCCGAGCATCAAATGTTCCATAACTTATATATTGGATGCCTCCATGCAAACTCAAATCTCGTTTTTCTAAATAATGTCCATACCCGGCATAACCATGAACAATCCCTGTCCCCTTGAAGTAAAATTCGGAACTGAATGTCATTTGTTGATCCATCCTTGGATTCAACGATGCCGGGTTCGAGTATGCCAGTGCCACATCATCATCCATTGCCGTAATATGGCTTCCTCCTAGAGCATTCACTCGGGGCGATTGCGCCAAGTTCAAAAATTCATACACATTATTCCCGCCAATTTGCCCCCAAAGGAACAACGGAAATATTAGCCACAACCCAGCGAGTATTTGTTTCATATCTATTATTATCTAAAAGTTGGTTTTTATTCAAGTTGCACTGCAACTTGAGTCCATAGCCCATTAGTTGGACAGACCATAGAATTAAATAAGTTTAAAGGAATTCTATGGACTATTGGCTATCTGACAATGGACCTTGCGGATTCATTCGTAAATTAGATTTTCAGGAAAAATCATTCATCCTCTACCCCTTCCTTTTTCCAAGTCGTTTCACAGCGTCCCACCACACAATTCAATTTTCGAATCAAGACCCCATTTTCGTCAAATTTTTGGATTCCCCCATCTTCTTTACCATTTAAATATGTCCCCTGCCATGCTTTTTTACCATTTTCATGATATTCGACAAAAGGACCATTTTCATTATTATCCTCGAATTGGATTTCTCCCTTCAAGGCTCCCGATTCAAAATACTCTTTGAAAAGCCCTACAATTTCTCCATTTACATGATTGTAAACCTGAGACACTTCCCCATTCGGATGAAATTCCTTATGCACCCCTTCAAGAACCCCATTCACCACTTTTGAAATACGTGAAGTATCCCCATTTTCATAATAAAAAATCCACCAGCCATTCATAGTGTCCTTGGCAAAAGTCACTTGTTCAGCGGGTGTTTTGCCATCATTATAAAAACGAGTATATAATCCCTCCTTGGCAAAAGTTTTGATATTTCTGGTATATTCTTCGACCAAAACCCCTCCTTCGTCAAAAACTTGATGTTGTTCGACATCTTTCTTGCAACTTAGCAAAAATATCATAAAAATAAGCAACCCGAATACCTTGTTCTGTTTCATTATAACATTAAAGTTTGAAGCGTGAATATTTCGTTTATTTTTGTGCCCGTTAAGATTTTCATTTAAAACTCATTCAAAAATAATATTATTTCCAAAATGGAAAATTTAAGAATCAAAATAGAAGAAGCTTGGGAGAACAGGGATCTCCTTTCCCAAAACGAATATAAGGACACCGTAAGAAGTGTCGTTGCTCTTTTGGATAAAGGAACGCTCCGAGTAGCAGAACCTTCGGACATGGGGTGGAAAGTAAACGAATGGGTAAAAAAAGCCGTTATCCTATATTTCCCCATCCAACAGATGGAAACCATAGAAGTGGGTCCCTTCGAATTCCATGACAAAATACCTTTAAAGAAGAATTATAAGGAAATGGGTGTTCGCGTGGTGCCTCATGCCATTGCCAGACATGGTTCTTTTTTGGAGCCGAATGTCATTATGATGCCCAGTTATGTCAATATAGGTGCTTATGTAGGTTCGGGTACGATGGTTGATACATGGGCGACAGTCGGTTCTTGTGCCCAAATCGGTAAAAATGTACACTTGAGCGGTGGCGTTGGGATTGGTGGCGTATTAGAGCCCCTTCAAGCCACACCGACCATCATCGAAGATAATTGTTTCATTGGGTCTCGCTGCATCATAGTAGAAGGAGCTGTCATCGAAAAAGAAGCAGTATTGGGAGCGAATGTGGTCATCACAAAATCAACACATATCATTGATGTAACAGGAGATGAGCCTGTCACCTACAAAGGTCGGGTGCCTAGTCGTTCGGTGGTCATCCCGGGAACATACACCAAGAAATTCCCCGCAGGAGAATATCAAGTTTCTTGTGCCTTGATTATTGGCAAGAGAAAAGAAAGCACCGATAAAAAAGTTTCCTTAAACGAAGCGTTAAGGGATCATTCCGTAGCGGTATAATTTTTAAAGATATGAATGTCCTCGAAGTCAACGATGTACATAAACAATATGCCAACCACAAAGCAGTGAATGGGGTTAGTTTTTCTGTTCCAAGTGGTTGTATTTTTGGATTGCTCGGTCCTAATGGTGCGGGTAAGACCTCCCTCATCCGAATCATTACGGGCATTACCAAAGCCGATTCGGGCGAAGTGATTTTAGATGGAGGAAGATTGGATGCCCGACATCCTTCCAGAATCGGATACATGCCCGAAGAACGAGGGCTTTACAAAAAAATGAAGGTCGGCGAACACATCATGTATTTGGCTCGGCTGAAGGGCATGTCAAAACAAGAAGCTGCCAATGCCATATCCCACTGGTTCAACAAATTCGACATCCATTCCTGGAAAAATAAGAAAGTAGAAGAACTCTCGAAGGGCATGCAACAAAAGGTACAGTTCATTTCTACGGTCATCCACAACCCCAAGCTTCTCATTTTAGACGAACCTTTTTCCGGTCTCGATCCCATCAATGCCAACTTGATGAAAGATGAGGTGTATGAATTGAAATCTAAGGGAACCAGCATTATTTTATCGACCCACCGCATGGAGCAAGTAGAAGAAATTTGTGATCACATGGTTTTAATCAACCAAGGAAAAAATGTGTTGGGCGGCTCGGTCAAGGAGGTAAAAGAACGGTTCAAAGAACATCTTTTCAAAATCAAATACAAAGGGAATCTTCCTTCTCCCAGACCGTCGTTCATTACAGTACATGAGCAGACCCCAGAAGAAATCATCATCAAAGTAGAAGATGATAGTGATGCCAATAAATATTTGCAAAATTTATTGCAATCCGGCCTTTTCATACAATCTTTTGAAGAAATCCTACCCTCGGTGAATGAAATATTCATACAAGTTGTGGGTAAAGAAAAAACAATGGCATAATGGATAAATTGTGGCTGATTATTAAACGGGAGTATTTGTCTAGGGTGGTTAAAAAATCATTCATCCTTACGACCATCCTCACGCCATTGGGCATTATTATTTTTATGCTTGTGGCAGGCATCATCATGAATTATGATGGTGCAGAAGAAAGAAATATTGCCGTCATTGATCCTAGTGGGATATTAGGTACAGATTCCCTCCTTCTCAAAAATGAAAAGGGACTCCAATTCCAAAAAGTGCAGGGCAATGTAGACTCCTATAAAAATAGCGAAGACTTCGATGCCATTCTAGAGCTCCCCTCTATTAATGACTATTTAGAAACCCAATACGAAGCAAAATACTACTCTTCAGAAGGAGTGATGGGCAGCGGGGTCATTGAAAGACTTCAAACATCTATTTCTGACAATCTATACTATCACAAAGCTCAAAAATTCGGTTTTAATCGAGATAGTTTAGACGGTTTGGATACTGATGTTGAATTAGTTAGAGAAAAGAAAAATGAAGATGATGAAGATTTTAGCACCGCTGATAGTCTCATTGCAACAGGTATTGGTGGGGCGATGGGTTTCATCATGTACATTGCTGTTTTTCTATATGGAATGATGGTACTGAAAAGCGTGACTGAAGAAAAGACCAACCGGATTGTAGAAATCATGGTATCTACCGTCAAACCCTTTTATCTGATGATGGGCAAAATCATTGGTGTTGGATTGGTCGGTTTGACACAAGTAGCGATTTGGGCCATTTTACTCCCGGTAGCCCTCATTGTCTCTACCCTATTTTTCGGAATGGATCCCCAAGAAATGCAAGAAGCCCAAAACCAGATGGCAGGAATGGAAGTCGATGCAAAAGAAATGGAAAACAAAATGAAAACAGCCATTTCAGAAATCAAAGATCAAAACTGGTTGCTCATCATACCTTTGTTTATTTTTTATTTCTTAGCCGGATATGTCATGTACTCTTCATTATTTGCCGCAATAGGTTCTGCTATGGGAGACGATGTCAGCGAAAACCAATCTTTGACATTACCCATTTCATTACCTGTCATCATTGCTCTTTATATTATGTTTGCTGTGATACAGAATCCTAATAGCTCATTAGCCACCTGGTCTTCTATCATCCCATTCTTTTCTCCCATTGTTATGCCAGCCCGTTTGGCATTTGGTCCTCCTTGGTGGGAAATCATACTATCTGTTGTAGTATTGATTCTAACCGTTATCTTTTTTGTTTGGCTCGCCGGAAGAATTTATCGGGTAGGGATACTGATGTATGGTAAAAAGGTTACCTTTAAAGAATTAGGAAAATGGCTGTTTTATAAGGAGTAGTTGATATATGAGTACACTGCAAACCATTTTAGCCATATTGCCAGGCTTGGCCATATGCTGTTGGATTTTTTATCGGGATCGGCATGAACGAGAACCCATATATTTGTTAATCGCTTGTTTTATCGCAGGAGTAATGAGCACCTTACCCGCTATTCTTTTAGAAGAATTTTGGGACAGCATGGGCATTGTCGAATCCGAAGATATCTTACAGACATTCGTTTTGGCATTTGGTTCTGTAGCTTTATCAGAAGAACTCGTGAAATTTGTAGCGGTCATGATTTTCGCTTACCCTTGGAAACCCTTCAACGAACCCATGGATGGTATCGTTTATAGTGTGATGGTGGCAATGGGCTTCGCCACCCTTGAAAACATCCTTTATTCCAATATTTATGGTATGGAAACCGTTTTATTGAGAGCCTTCACAGCAGTTCCCGCCCATGCCGCTTTTGGTATTGTAATGGGGTATCACATTGGGCGAGCAAAATTTGGATTGGGTAATCGATTTTTCCAGTTGTTTCTAGGACTGGCTGCCGCCGTCGTTTTTCATGGAGCTTACGACTTTTTCCTGCTTCAGCAAAACATCCCAGAGCTGTCTTTATTGGCAATGGTTGTTCTTGTCATTTGTATCTATTATACCAGAAACTTGATCCGTCTTCATCATGAAAATTCGCCCTTTCAACAGGAAGAAGATATTGCCATCATTCCCCCTTCCGAATATGATAATACGGAAAAAGATCTTTGGTCTACACCAGAGGACAACTCTAAGAAAAGTTGGGATGATATTCTGGATGAATAGATTAGTTCTATCCTACTCTTAAATAACTGTTATAGCAGCCTAAGAATCCAACAAAAATCTGATTGAAAAGCGTACCTTTGCAGCGAATTCAAAAATTCGATCTGTTTCCATGTCAAAAATGAAAATCAAATCCGCGCTCATTTCTGTTTTCCACAAGGATGGAATAGAAACGATTGCCCCCAAACTCCACAACCTCGGCATTGAAATTATCTCTACCGGTGGCACTCAAAAATTTATTGAGTCTTTGGGTATTCCTGTAACACCCGTTGAGAAATTAACCGATTATCCTTCTATTTTAGATGGTCGGGTCAAAACCCTCCACCCTATGGTGTTTGGAGGTATTTTGGCTCGAAGAGAGGATGTTCATCTAGAACAATTGGTTCACTACGGCATACCAGAAATTGATTTGGTCATTGTAGATTTGTATCCCTTCGAAAAAACCGTAGCTTCGACCAACAACGAAGCAGACATCATCGAAAAAATCGATATCGGAGGCATTTCCCTCATTCGGGCAGCTGCAAAAAATTACAAGGATGTTGTCATTGTTCCTTCCATGAATGAATATGGCCATCTTATCCAATTACTGGATCAGCAAAATGGAGAAACGAACCTTGAAGATCGTAAACTTCTTGCTCGCCGTGCTTTTGCCGTTTCTTCCAATTATGATGTTGCCATCCATAATTATTTCAACAACGATTTGGAAGAACTTTCTTTCAAGAAGAGTTATGATCAGGGACAAGTATTGAGGTATGGTGAAAATCCACATCAAAAAGCAACATTCTATGGCAATTTGGAAGGGATGTTCGAACAACTACATGGCAAAGCGTTATCTTATAATAATTTAGTGGATGTAGATGCCGGCGTGAGTTTTATGCGAGAATTCAAGGACGACGACCCAACGTTCATCGTTATCAAACACACCAATGCTTGCGGCATCGCTTCCCGAAACAATATTTATGATGCTTGGAAAGCCGCACTTGCTTGTGATGATATTTCTGCCTTCGGTGGAATTTTAGTCAGCAATACCGCTATCGATCTAGAAACGGCAAAAGATATCAACAAAAGATTTTATGAAATATTAATTGCTCCCGATTTTGAACCAGATGCCCTAGAAGAACTAAAAACAAAGAAAACAAGGCGTTTATTAAAAATTAACGACTTCGCCGTGCAACCAAAAAGCTACCGAAGTTTACTAAATGGAGTAATTGAACAAGATGCCGATTTAGTGATTGAAGGAAGGGACGCCTTCAATCAAGCAACAAAAAAAACACCATCCCCTCAAAACTTGAATGATTTGGAATATGCCAACAAATGCGTAAAACATGTGAAATCCAATACCATTGTTTTGGTTAAAGATCGACAAATGGTGGGTATGGGATGTGGACAAACATCAAGGGTGGATGCTTGTCGGCAAGCCATAGAAAAAGCCCAACAATTTGGTTTTGATTTACAAGGAGCCGTCATGGCGTCGGATGCTTTTTTCCCTTTTCCCGATTGTGTGGAACTGGCACATAAAGCAGGAATTACGGCAATAGTCCAACCTGGAGGGTCTAAAAATGATCCATTAAGTATTGATTATTGTAATGATAACGATTTGGCGATGGTCATCACAGGGGTAAGGCATTTCAGACATTGATAGAACCGTATGTTGAACCTTGCCATTGACATAGGAAATACCAGAATGAAGCTGGGTCTCTTCAAAGGAAGAGAGATAGTTCATCATTATAATATAGAAGCATCGGATTTGGCTGGATTGAAAAATTTCGTAGAAGGCAAATCCATCCAATATGCCATTTTATCGTCAACGGCAATTGTTCCTGATTCATTTGAATCATATTTGAAAAAGGAATTCGACTATATCCGCCTAAGTACTGAAACGCCACTTCCCATGGAAAGCACTTATACCACGCCTAAAACCTTAGGTAAGGATCGAATTGCCGGCGTTATGGGTGCTTCTGTCCTTTTTCCGGGGCACGGATGTTTGGTCATAGATGCAGGAACCTGCATTACATATGATCTTATTAATGCCAAAGGCGTATATTTGGGCGGCAATATTGCTCCGGGCATCAATTTGAGGTTGAGAGCCATGGATGAATTTACTGCCGCATTACCTTTGGTCGCCAAGCAGCAACCCGAGACCGACAGGGGTTATAGTACTGAAACCGCTTTAAGGGCTGGTGCAGTTTGGGGTGCGGCACAAGAATCTTTAGGATTCATACAACGGTTTGATAAACAAACAGAAGATCTCAAAATCATCCTTACAGGAGGAGATGCCGAGTTATTGGATAAATTGATAGATTGGGACACAACAGTAGAACCCCATTTAGTTTTGATAGGATTGATAAAAATATTAGAATATAATGTTGCATAAGCTGAAAGCAGTGAGTTTGACCGTGGTCGTTTTGTTAGCAACGATTACCCTTTTCGCACAACCGAAAGAAAATGACCCTTACACCATCTTAGGGTTTGGAAACATCAATGATTTGAATTTTGCCGGATTGAGTGCCATGCCGGGACTTTCGGCAACCTACACCGATGCGTTCCACATCAATTTGCAAAACCCTGCCGCAAGTAGCTCTCTCACTCAAGCGGCTTTTGAGGTAGGTGGCTTTTATCAGTTCAAAACCATGAAGACCCCTAGTGCTTCTGATAAAGTCCACACCGGAAATTTATCCTATTTGGCCTTAGGACTTCCCCTCATCAACCAACTGAACCAATCTGCAAATAGAAAAAAGAAACCCTACCAAGTCGGAATGACCCTAAGTCTTACACCATATTCTAGAGTCGGATATGATTTGGATCGTACATACACTGTAGAAGATTTGGGCGAAGTTTCCAGCACCTTCACCGGTACCGGAGGAACCTATAAATTCCTTTGGGGAAACTCCTTTAAGTATAAGAATGTCTCTGTTGGATTGAACATGGGCTATTTGTTTGGAAAAACAGCTCAGGAGCACTGGGATTATTTTTTGGATCTGGAGAGCGAATTCAGAAATTTCTTTTTAGATGAAACCAGTATTGGCGGATTTGTCTGGAATGCCGGCGCCATCTATGAATATATCTTACCCGAAGAAGAGGAATTCACCAAAGATGGTAAAAAAATCTATAAACAGCGAACCCGTATTTCTGTAGGAGTGTATGGGAATTCCAAAAATAAAATGAAAACGACCACCAACCGTCTACAACAAAGAAGGCAAGTTCTAGGTAGTGTATTAGTGGATGTTGACACCATTTATTTCAACCCTGAGGAAAAAAGCACGCTTACCCTTCCCGCTGAGTTTGGTATTGGTATCATGATGTCGAGAGATGCCAACTGGAAAATTGGACTAGATTATTCGATGACCAATTGGAGTGGCTATGTTAATGAGATAAACCCACAAGCATTGCTCAATTCTTATAAGATTGGATTTGGAGCCGAGTATATACCCAAGCACAATGCATCTTATCGCGATTATCGCAAAAAAATAATATACCGAATAGGTGGATTCTATAAAACAGATCCCAGACGAGTGACCCAAGATAGTGATCAAATGAAACAAACTGCCGTTACATTTGGCGTTGGCCTGCCTCTTCAACCCGACAAAGACAATAGAAAATTCATTTCTTTCGTTAATTTATCGGCAGAGATGGGTCGCTATGGCGATCCTGATTTCATAACAGAAACTTATTTTAAATTCAACCTTGGGTTTACCCTTAATGATAATCTTTGGTTCTTTAAACGTAAATACAATTGATAATGAAGCTGAAAACAGTTTACACATCACTACTCACTTTTGCTGCGGTGGCTTTTATCGGAACCGCTACTTTTGCCCAATGCAAAGATTGGAACGATTCTCCGAACAAGGACGATCTTGAAAACACTCACATGTTTTATCGGGATGCCTTAAAGCAAAAAGATTTTGCTAAAGCTTACCCGCTTTGGAAAAAAGTTTACCAAGCAGCTCCTGCTGCAGATGGTAAAAGAGCATCCCATTATGCGGATGGTCGTGAAATCATCAAAAATGTTTATGCATCAGAAACGGATGCTGCTGAACAAGAATTTATGCTAAAAACTTTTTTGGCATCTTATGATGAAGAATACGAATGCTATCCTAAGGATAAGAAAGGAAAAGATAAAAAAGGCTACTTGCTAGAAAATAAAGTCTATGAGTTATACTACACGTTCAACCATGACCGCGAAGTCATCATGGAATCATTGAAGGAAGCAGTAGAATTGAATGGTAAAGATTTGGGATATAGTGTGATTTATCCTTATGCTGATATTACAGTAAATAACTTTACTGCTAAAAAAATCTCAGCGGATGAAGCTCGTACCATCTATAACAACATCAATGAGGTTTGTGATCACCAAATCAAAACGAATGAAAAATTCGGCCCTTATTACAAGCAACAAAAAGATGCAGTAGCTCCTTT
>JAHDDR010000097.1 GCA_020629255.1 Saprospiraceae bacterium
ATGCAGATCTAGTTGTATCATACTTCTTGGGAATTTATATGTTATTAAATAGTTGCAGTGTGTTTAATCATCAATATATACGAATAGTTCCCAAAAAGTCAATTTATTTTTTTATTCTTAAAAGAATATTAACATAAAAAAAGCGGTACTAAACAGTGCCGCTTTTTTATATCATTAAATATACCTTCTATTAACCCATATTGCCATAAGCAATGAAATGAGGGTTCAATAAATTTTCTTTATTGTATTCCAAAGGCTTTTTTGTTTCGTGATTGATTACGCTTCCTCCTGCTTCAGTCAATACGACATGAGCCGCTCCAGTGTCCCACTCCATAGTGGGAGCCAAGCGAGGATAAACATGTGCACCACCTCTGGCTAGAATCAAAAATTTAAGAGAGCTTCCCTTAGGAACAATAACAGGTTGGTTCAAAGCATTGACGAAAGCTTCCGTTTCTGCATTCAAGTGCGAACGAGAAGCAACCACACCAATTCCTTCATCCCTCAAACTAAAAGAAGGGGCTTTGAGTTGGGTCACGTCACCTCCTTTTTCCATATATGCACCTCCATCTTTCCAAGCATAATACATCTCATCCATGACCGGAGCATAGACCACCCCCATGACTGGAGTTCCATTATGAATCAAAGCAACATTAACCGTAAACTCACCATTCCTTTTGATGAACTCTTTGGTTCCATCCAAAGGATCGACCAACCAACTATAGGTGAAGTTCTTTCTTTCTTCGTAAGCAATCTCCTTGTTCTCTTCCGAAACAATCGGATACTGGACATCCAATTTTTTCAAGGCATCGCAAATGATATCGTTCCCAGTTTTATCCGCAATCGTTAATGGAGACTCGTTGTCTTTGGTTTCCACTTGGAAATCATCTTCACCATAAATCTTCATGATGGCATGACCTGCATCTCTGGCAATTTTCGTTACTTCTAGCGTTAATGCTTTCAATTCCATAATTAGTCCTTATTTTTGTTGCCGCAAAAGTAAGGAATTAATGACCTTTGCGGAAAATTAACCCCAATATTAAAAAGTAAAAGATAAGAAATGAGCAAAATATTAGTCGCCGGAGGATGCGGATACATTGGTAGTCATACAGTTGTGGATTTGACCGATCACGGTTTCAATGCCATCAGTGCAGATGATTTTTCGAATTCACACCGTAAAATGACGGAAGGCATTAGCAATTTGATAGGAAAACCCCTAAAAAATTATGATGTGAACCTTTGTGATATTGAAGCAACAGAAAAAATTTTCCAAGAAAATCCCGATATCGAGGCGGTTATCCATTTCGCCGCACATATTTATGTACCAGAATCAGTTGAAGATCCGATAAAATATTATCGCAACAACCTCAATAATTTACTGAATGTGCTGGAGTGTTGCATGAAATACAATGTCAAGAACTTTATTTTTTCTTCGTCTTGTGCGGTCTATGGAAATACGAAGCAATTGCCGGTTACAGAAGATACTCCTTTTGGTGACGCCGAATGTCCCTATGCTAGAACCAAGCAGATGGGTGAACAAATCATTCGTGATTTCTGCATAGCCAACCCAAACTTCAATGCTGTTTTGTTGCGTTATTTCAATCCTGCCGGTTCGCATGAAAGTTCTAAAATTGGTGAAGCGCCTATTTTGGAAAACACGCACTTGGTTCCTATTCTTACCGAAGTGGCGATTGGTCATCGGAAAAACATGACCGTCTTCGGTACAGATTATGACACCCGTGATGGCAGTTGCGTCCGGGACTTTATTCATGTCATGGATCTGGCACATGCCCATACCAAAGCCGTCGAATATTTATTACATGGAAAAAATGAAACAACTTGTGATGTCTTTAATTTAGGCATCGGAAATGGCGTGACAGTTTTAGAGGCTCTGAATGCTTTCGAAAAAGTGAATGATTTGAAACTGAATTATTCTTTAGGCGAAAGAAGAACAGGAGATGTTGCCGCTATTTATGCAGATACCAAACGTTCCAGGGAAAAATTGGGTTGGACTCCTAAAAGAGACATTAATGATATTGTAAAATCTGCTTGGGATTGGGAACAGAATAAAGCTTGGTTAACAGAATAATTTCCGAATTAATTTTACTAATTCAAGTTGCGTTGTAACTTGAGACCATAGAATAATTAAGTGTAGAAGAATTCTATGGACTATTGGTTATCTAACTATTGAGGTTGCGGATAAATCCGCAACTTAGATTCACTAGTTTTATTTCTCATTCATTTGTCTTCAAATTAATAGAATTAATTTTTAGATTACCCTGCCTATTGTGTAATTTCGGGAAATTAAAAATTTCCCATTATGAGAATTTTACATCTTGTTTTCTTTTTATGTTTTTGCATATCCTCTTATGCTCAAGACAGCATTGAAGGTTATTTGAAAAAACTGCCGGGTGTCACTTTTAAAAAGGTAGAAGATTCACCTTATAATATGTTCACGACTTTTGAACTGGAAGTCACCCAATTTATTGATCATAAAAATCCAAGTGTCGGTACATTTACGCAGAAAGTTTATTTAAATCATGCCGGTTTTAATAATTACACCATCATGGCGACCGAAGGGTATTCCATGGAAGTGAACCGGATGTATGAACCGACTATTATTTTAGGAGGTAACCAAGTGGAAGTTGAGCATCGTTATTTCGGCAGTTCCGTTCCCGAAAATAAAGATTGGAAATATTTAACCCTAGAACAGGCAACCGCCGACCTCCACCATATCCGTGAATTATTAGGCACGATTTACCAAAAGGACTGGGTTTCGACGGGCATTAGTAAAGGCGGACAAACCACAATTGCCTATCGTTATTTTTATCCGAATGACGTTACCGTTTCTATGCCTTATGTGGCTCCTTTGAATAATAGTATAGAGGATAAAAGAATTTATAAATTCTTGAAAAAAGTTGGTTCAAAAAAATGTAGGAAAGCCATCACAAATTTTCAAAAAAAATTATTAAAAAATAAAAAGAAAGTGATACCTCTTTTAAAATGGTATGCCAAAGGTGCCAATATGGAATTCAATTACCACAGCCTTGAACAAGCCTTCGAATTAGGCGTGTTGGAATATCCTTTTTCTTTTTGGCAATACGGCACTCCTTGTTCGGCTCTTCCCGACAAAGATGCTTCCTTAGAAACTATGGTAGAACATTTTATTGATGTGGTGGGTATTTCTTTTTATAGTGATAAAGATGTAGCTTACTATGCTCCTCATTATTATCAAGCATCGACGCAATTAGGTTATTATGGTTTTGAAACAAAAAAATTCAAAAAACACATTAAGACATTACCTAAAAATCCAAATGCAAGTTTTGCTCCGGATAAAATGGATTTAAAATACAATCCGACCTACAATGACAATGTTGCAAAATGGTTGGCTAAAAAAGGAGAACGATTTATTTATATTTATGGTGGCATAGATACCTGGTCGGCAACGATGGTTCCCCAAAGTAGCAAAGTTGATGCCTTGTGGTTTATCCTAGAAGGAAAACACCATAGCAATGCCAACATAGCTAACATGAGTGAACAACAACGAAAAAAAGTGAACGATACATTAAAACGTTGGTTGGGTTTTTAAACTTTAAATAAAAAATAATTCGATGAAAGAAAAAATAAATTTCGGTTCTATTTGTGTAAAGAAGGAAAAATTCAATGGCGAAATTCGGTCGCACCAAATGCCGTTGTATGCTACGTCTTCTTTCGAGTTCGACACCATTAATCAAGGCATTGATATTTTTACGGGAAAAGAAAAAGGTTTGGTGTATGGTCGATATGCTAATCCGAACACAACCGCTATTGCAAAAAAAATTGCACGGATGGAAATGTTCGGGTTAAAAGGTGAAGCCACGGCTTATTTAACCAGTTCCGGCATGTCGGCTATTTCTACTTTAATGATGGGGATTTTAAATCAAGGAGATAAAATTCTTACACAAGGAAATTTATATGGTGGCACCACCGAATTATTTTTAAAAACGCTGGGTCGTCTCGGTATCGAAACTATTTTTACGGATTTAAAAGATTTAAATAAAGTTGAGGAAATTTTATCGAAAGATAAAAAAATAAAAGCTCTTTATTTTGAAACTCCTGCCAACCCAACTATGGCTTGTGTTGATATTGGAGCCCTAGCCAAAATCGCTAAAAAGAGAAAAGTAAAAACAGTTATAGACAATACGTTCCCTACACCATATTTACAACAGCCCTTCAAATTTAATGTGGATTTTATTATCCATTCCACCACCAAATATTTAAATGGGCATGGCAATTCTATTGCCGGCGTAATTATTGGTCGGGATAAAGAAATAATGGAGAAAAAAGTTTGGACGACTTTAAAATTAGCCGGAACAAATGCAAGTCCGCTTGAAGCGTGGTTGTTGGGTACAGGAATTAAAACGCTAGAAGTCCGTATGGATCGACATTGTAAAAATGCCCAAGCAGTCGCTGAATTTTTACAAGGGCATAAAAAAGTAAAAAAAGTAAATTATAATGGTTTGCCTTCCCACCCGGATCATCATTTAGCCAAAAAACAAATGAATGGTTTCGGTGGCATGTTGAGTTTCGAATTAAAAGGTGGATTAAAAGCAGGAATAAAATTCATGAATAAAATTAAGTTTTGTTCTTTAGCCCCCACCCTGGGCGATGTCGATACTTTAATTTTACATCCGGCTTCTTCTTCTCACATTAATGTGGATAAAAAATTAAGGGAAAGAAATGGCATTACGGATGGTTTGATCCGGTTATCCATAGGGATAGAAAACCATGACGATATTATTTCCGATTTGAACCAGGCGATGAAATAAGAGCATCTTTATAAAATTAAACAATTTCCAAAGGAGAGAATTTTTGTTGTAATATTTTTTTCGGATCTCCGCCTAATGCCGAAGTAATAATTTCGGAATAAATCTGCCTGAAATCTATTTTGAATTTTAAATCGCCGTTATCCAAGTCGGATAAATTAGGAGCGTCATTAAAAAAGCCGGGTGTTTTTAATTTCCCTCCCATTAAAAATACATTATTAGCCGTTCCATGATCGGTGCCACCGCCTGCATTTTCTTTTACCCTTCTTCCGAATTCGGAAAAGGTGAGAATCAAGGTGTCATCGAATAATTTATTTCGCTTCAAGTCTTTGACAAAAGCTTTCATTCCATCGCCATACATTTTCAACAAACGATTTTGTTTTCCTTTTTGCCCGGCGTGGGTATCGAAACCACCCAGCGTTGCATAATAAATTTTAATATTGGCTTTGGCTGTCATTAATTCGGAAATTTGTTTTAAATCTTTTCCGAATTTATTTTGGGGATAATCCATTTTAGATAAATATACTTTTGATTTTTCAAATAAATATTTTGCGGACGACTGTGTGTCAATCATCGTCTTGTATAAATATTCTACATTTTCGTGATCGTCGTCATGATGAAAATGTTGATGGCTCTCTGCCACATATTTTAAATATGGATTATTGGCGGTTTTCCTCAACTGGTTAATATTATCCGTTGCAAAGCCACTCACGTCTTTTCCTTTCAAGGATAAATTCAGACTATCATCTACATCCAAAGCAAAATAGGGGTTGCACCCGCTGCATTCATTATCTAAATATCGACCGAGCCAACCTGTAGATAAATGTTGATTACTTGCACTGCCCGTTTGCCAAATATCCATGGAACGAAAATGAGAACGGTTCGGGTTGGGGTAACCGACATTATTAATAATAGACATTTCTCCTTCCTTGAAAATAGATTCCAGTCCTTTTAATTCCGGATTGAGCCCTAAATCATTTCCTATTCGAATCACTGAATTTTTAGCGACAGAAATTTTCGGCCTTGAACGATAATAAATGTCATTTTCAAAAGGTACAATAGTATTTAATCCATCATTCCCTCCGGACAATTGTATGACGACTAATTTTTTTCCGACATGATTCCCGAACAAAGATTCCCAGCCTGATGCTTTTAAAAAACTCGGAATCATCATGGCACTAGATGCCAATGTTGTATTTTTTAAAAAATCTCTCCTTTTCATGATTCTTGATTTTAACACATTTGAAATTCTGGCAAGCTCAATGTTCTGAAAATAATTTTCTGTATCACTTCTTCAGGCGTTGACAATTCTATTCTTTTATAGAGCAATCCTTTATTCATCGCCAACGGTGGATGAATAAAATGATGAATTAAATCATCTGCAATTTCGCTGTTTTCTTTTTTTGAAAATTCTTGGATAAAGGGTCGTAAATCGGCTGATTTATTTTTTGGTTTTCGAGAAAAACTTTCCATTCCTTTCACCTCAACATCTTTTGCCAACAATAATAAATGCGGAAGATTTAATCGCAACATTAACGTGGCATTATCGATCCAAGATTTATCGCCCGGCCAACCCGCTACATTGGGCGGATTAAATAACGCCTGCCCTAATCCTTTTCCTACAATTTTCATAATATTTTGCTGGGGCAAATCCACGTCTAATATTTTTTTCAAACCAACAAATAATTCTACGGGAGATTTAATTTTTACGCCTCTATTTTTTCCACCATAAAACCAATCACTTGAAAAAATAAATTGCATCATTTTTTTTATATCATAATCGGAATTATAAAAAACACCCGCTATTTCTTTTACTTTATTTTCATCTACTTTTGGGTTGACAAAATATTTATAAATTTTTCGGGCAATAAAAATAGAGACTTCTTTTTGTTCTAAAATGATATCAATAATATCATCGCCATTAAAAGCTCCTTTTTTCCCCATGAATGTTTTTGTTCCATAATCGTGTTGCCGTTCTACAAACTTGAATTCCCCTTGAACCACATCCGCTTTCCAACCCGTAAATGCCCGACCAGCTTCCTTGATGTCTTTTTCAGAATAATTCCCGATACCGATGGTAAATAATTCCATTAATTCCCTTGCAAAATTTTCGTTGGGTTTCTTTTTGTTATTTTGTTGATTATTCAAATAAAGAATCATCGCCGGATCCTGGGCAATATCTTTCACCAATGTTTTAAAATTTCCTAGGGAATTTTTACGAATCGTATTAATTTGGTTAGCTGCCAGATGAGGCATTTTTATCCGACAAGCAAAATGTCCGTGCCAGAATAAAGTCATTTTTTCTAATAATGGATTTTTTCCTTCGGTCATTTTTCCGATCCAATCCATTACAATATTTTTGTTGTATTTTTTGACCTCATCCTCTAATTTTCGTCCTTGCCGCCGCCCCATGGTTTCTTGCATGGAAATAGCTTTTTTTTGCAAATTCAAAACTTGTTGAGGAATTTTAATTTCATCATAAGATGACACCTTCAATAATTGCCTGACTTCTTTTTGCAAAGAAGATTTATTTTTTGATTTGGCTTCTTCAAGATTCAAACCAAAACCTGCTCTCGCATAGAGATGTTTTATTTTTAACCCGTCGCTCATAACATCTATTTTTTTATTAGACTTCATTTTTTTAAAAAGGTTTAATCCAGAAAGTGTTTAGAACCTTTAAAGATGTTATACGAAACTTTAAAAAAGCAGATTTATTTCAAAAGAATTGTTAAGGAAAGAATTAGGATATGGAAAGAGCCTTGATCATTTTTTTCCTAAAAAATAATGTAGAGAGAAATTCTTCAATTTCTCTTTCCCAGCTTGACCAAATACGAGATTCTTCCGGCCAGTTATTACTAAGCTTGTCATGTAACAAGGGGTTGCAAGTATATGCCGCTTTTTTGAGTATGGTTCGATAGTGCCAACCGTTCCAATATCTGGACGATTCTCCTGCCAGCCAATCTTGTAAATTTTTTACGACTAACATCGTGAGTTCGTCCTGCCACAAGCTGGCACTTGTTTTTAATAATTGCGTGATGGGCGAATTTTCTTCTAATAACCCTTCTGTATTTTTCATTCCTTTTATGGCTACGGCATTGAATACATCATCGGGTAGGTCGTCCATGAGTCTGGAAACGTTTAGGCTTTGCCACCGCTGCCGGTCGCTGCTTGAAATGCGAAAAGACAACAGAGCCCTGGTCCATTCTTTGTTTTTGTGAAGGAACGTCGCCTCTACCATTGCTTGGATCAAAAGTTCTCCCCAATCACTTCTTACAAATAATTCTACTACTTCTTCGGGCGTCATTTTAAAATGTTCTGCCCACATTTTGGGCGGAATGAGGGCAACCATTTGTCCGAGGCGACTAGCTTTCACACCTCCTTTAAACCACTGCACACGGGGATCGATCCCATCCCGAATCATGTCGTTACCTAATTTTTCAGGAAGTTTAATTTCTAATTTTTCTTTTTTATGATTTCTTTTTTTCAGGGTCATCAGACCTTTCATCCTTTCGAACATTCTATTCGATAATGATGAATCGGGTAATTTTGCGAGCAATTGAACGGCTGTCCTTCGTACTTCTTTCCTTCGTGCATCCAATAATTCTTCAAGAAAAGGTTCTGCATCTTTTTTTAGACTTTTATCCAAAACCTTTAAAAAACGAACTTTCTGATTCACGCTTTCACTCGACCATGTTTCCCGAAGCATTTCGAGTGCCTTCGTTGGATTTTTTTTCCTTGTTTTTTCGAAAATGAATAATCGTTCGTCATTAGAGGCTTCGTCCCAGGGAGTATTGACCGTTCTTTCTGTCAGGCGTTCCCAATCCGGGTTTTGATGGATGAGCCATCCTCCTCTTTTGCCGATACTTTTTTTGAGCTGTCCCCACAACTCCGAAGAGGTCAGGGATAAATCCAGTAAATGAGGTAAAGTTTCCGGTGGGAGACATTTTTTGTGTTTTGCTAAATTGAACAGAAATTCGGGCAAGGCATTTTCGAAGGCTCCGTCCACAATCATATACAAATGTTTAATGCTCGTTGGACTACAAACTTTTTCATCCAATAGAGTGGCTTCTACTTTATCATTAACCGACAATTGTATGGGTTTGAAATCTGCACGGTTCATTTGCGAAAGGATAGCGGCTCCCTTCAAAATCCAATCTTCGGAATTTTCTGCCTCGGGCAAACCCAAATTATCAAGACCCGTCTTACATTCATCCGATAAAGGAGAACGTTGTGTCCCTACCAAGGCTATGCGTACCAATTCTTTTTCCAGATCCATTGTTTTTTGTTTCATAAGGCGATAAATCTATCTTGGGTAAGTATGCTTAATGGAAGCAATGCTTCGCCGGTCCATTCACCAAATACATCTATGGGATGCCCGCCGCTCAATGCCATGATTTTCCAATGGCTCATGTCTTTTTCCAATACTGGAACTCCCTTTCCTTTTGCATCGGTGAGGTATAATTTCCCTTCATGGTTTTTGGGAATCATTTGGTTGAGTGCCATTGGATGATCCATCATCCAAGGATTTTTTCCTTTTTGGAGGCGATAGACAGCAAAGCATTCTTCGATGTCGTCAAAACCTACCCAGGCATCCACTACTTTTTCTATAATGGTTTGATTTCTCATGATGGCTCTCATGGGAGTAATGGAAGGATAAAACAACATTTCGCCCTTGAATATCCGCCCTTTGGGCCAATGGAAGGAAAAGCCTTGGTGTATATAATCATACTCTAAAATAAGGGCGAATTGATGGGAGACCTCTCCTTGGAACCATGTTCTCCGGATGGTTGCATTGTCAATATTTGTTCCGACAAATTGTCCGATGACCATCCAAGAATCATCTATACCTTTTTGTGCATGAAGTTCATCTTTCTTTTGGCTGACTCCGACGGTGGATAGTAATTCTCTTTGTAGAAGTTCCGGCAATTCATCCATCCTCTCGAACCCTTTTGCCAACAAATATAATGTAGATAGTTCTTCTAACATTTTTGAAGGCCAATCCGCGCCACTTCCATGTATCAATGACATTTCCCTAATTCTCCGAGCAATGCCCGAGAGTTTGGCATCTGTCATTCTCATGGACATATTCCTCCATAATTCTGAAGAAGCATCACTTTTATAGGAAACATGTGCGGTAGTCATTTCTTGAACATTGTGGTCTGCCGATGCCATACCCGTCCTTACAATATCTTGAATCCATTGTTGCAAATCAGTGATTCCTGCTTGCATGATGTTCATCCGGTCATTGAAATTCTTGGCTTTGCGGGCATCCGCCTTTTTTTGTTCCTCCTTGGATTTTGGTTTGTTGCTGTCGGATGTTTTAGCATCTCTCTTTTCCAACCATGTTGTAACAATTTCCGGAATTTCGGAAGCGACAGTCAAATTGTCTTTATGTGAAACCGAATAGAGCAGTAATCCAAGAGAATGCTTACAAGGAAATTTTCTGCTAGGACAATTGCATTTAAAAGCGGGACCTTTCAAATCAACAATGGTTTGATAGGGAACAGAGCCGCTGCTTTTACATTTACCCCAAACAGACCTTCCGTTGGTTTCTATATCCAACCATTTATTTTCGTTGGCCAAGCCTTGCCCTCTCTTCGCTGTATTAGGGTCGGGAGCTAATGCTAATATTTGATCTACTGTCCAGTGCAATGAGTTATCATTTTATGGTTCATCCTTTGGAAACGTGAATTTACGTTGAATTATTAATAATCTAAGCAAGAAAGTATTTTCTTATCACATAGGCATAGTTTAATATTTATCCTGCTTGTTTATATAAAATAAATCGATTTGATTTGTACCTTTGGGGGAAATTAAAATTTTGTATCAATGGGACATTACGAACCAGGAAATAAGGGATTAATTGTTTTGGGACTTCTCACCTTTTTTATTTTATTTATATTGCTTTTGGTATATGTGTACCAAATGAATGGCGAGAATCTTACTTTTTAATCCATTTATATTTTATTGAATTGAGGAATATAAAGGCTATCTACATATTTGTGGATAGCCTTTACGTTTTTCATTGATCAAATTTGACCGTTAAATAGTTTTAAATTTAATGTGAACTTTACAAAAATGAGTATTTTTGTATGCTCAGATTTTAACAGGCTCTTTTTAACACAAAACTCAAACCCTCAAATTACTAGGTTACTTTTTATGACTAAAATTCATTAACTAAAAACTTTATCATGAAGAAAATTACTACCCTTTTAATCTTTTGCTCTCTTTTCT
The DNA here is from genome assembly GCA_020629255.1 of Saprospiraceae bacterium. Taxonomy (GTDB): domain Bacteria; phylum Bacteroidota; class Bacteroidia; order Chitinophagales; family Saprospiraceae; genus JAHDCE01. The sequence goes on from JAHDDR010000097.1 coordinate 11,037, forward strand.
TCTACGCCAAAGCTGATTTGGTGATTTCTGGAGTTCTAGATGCTTCTTTACCTGGCGGTCTACCCAAAGTCGTCGAAATTTATGCTACTGTTCCTGTAACGGATCTAAGTGTTTATGCCTTAGGTTCTGCTAATAATGGTGGTGGAACAGATGGTCCGGAATACACTTTCCCTGCAGTAAGCTTAAATGCAGGAGATTTTTATTATGTAACAACAGACAGTATGGCTTTTGCAGACTTTTTCGGGTTCAATGCAGATGCTATCAGCAGTATTGCACTTATCAATGGAGATGATGCCGTTGAGCTATTTAAGTGTGGTGCTGTTATTGATGTATTCGGAGATATCAATACTGATGGAACAGGACAACCTTGGGAATACTTAGATGGATGGGCTTATCGTAATAACCAAATGGGACCCAGTGGTTCTACCTTTGACATCAATGAATGGAGCTTCAGTGGAATAGATGCAATGGATGGAGCTTTGACCAATGCCACTGCCCCCATACCTTTCCCTACTGGTACTTATATGAACAGTACATGTTTCCAACATATTTATGTTGATGCATCTGCTGTAGGTAATAATGATGGTTCTTGTTGGTCCGATGCATATACGGACTTACAGGATGCTTTGGCTATGGCTGCAGCTTGCCCTTCTAATATATATATTGCAGAAGGGTATTACTATCCAACATCTGATTCCCTTTTAAGAGGTGCTGCTTTTGATTTAACTAGCAATACAACCCTTTATGGGGGATACCCAGCTGGGGGTGGTGCTAGAGATGTAGCATTATATGAAACCAACCTTTCTGGTGATATTGACATGACCGTTGGTTTTGCTGGAAACTCATACCATGTTGTAAGAGCTATAAACGTAACCGATGCTGTTCTAGACGGACTCAGTGTAAGAGATGGTAGTGCAGATGATGATGCTACTTTTGGTCGTGCAAGAGGTGGAGGAATCTTTTCAAATGGTTCTACGATTACGGTTACCAATTGTGATGTTAAATGGAATAAAGCTGTTTATGGAGGGGGAATGTTCGCCACTCTTTCACCAACGGTATTAATTGAAGAGAGTACATTTAAAAAGAACATTGCTGTGAATGGTTCTGCTCTATTCCATAGTAATGAAACAAACATGTATATTGTTCGCTCTAGAATTGTAGACAACAATTCATCAGGTCGTTGTGCTATCGAAATCAACAATTCTCTCTATACATACATGGAAAATTCTGTTGTAGCAGCTAATAAATCCGCAAATGCAAATGCTATTGGAACTATTGCTACGAATAGAGATCAAAGTATTGATATCAACAACTGTACAATTATTGGTGAGGCAGGGAAGCACCGTTCTTTGATTACTATGCAAATTGGATTTGGCGATCAATTGGATGTGAACATCAATAACTCTGTTATTGCTCATCAGGATTCTACTTTTACAAAAAATGTGGTCATCTTCAACAATAATATCCTAAATCTAACCACTAATAATTGTTATATACAAGGTTCTTCTATCCCTGGAACAGCAAACAACAACCTCTATTCAATGGTAGATGGTTTTGTAACATTCAATGCAGATTTTTCTGCTCCTGATTGTAGCATTGTTGTAGATGCAGGTGATGATTTATTGGCAATGGGAGATACTGACATTGATGGAAATGCTCGTATTTCTGGTTTAGCTGTAGATATAGGCGCTTATGAAAGTGCTGTTGCTTGTAGAGAGGAAGCTGCTCGTTTAACGAATAACGATGAGTTCAACATCTTCCCGAACCCTACAAGTGGAGAAATTAATATTAATACCACTTTGGATAATATTACAACCAGAGTATTTGATATTCTAGGACAAAATGTATTGACATCTAACCAAAGGGAATTGAACATCAGTTCACTTCCTTCTGGTACATATATTTTGAATGTGTATCAAAATGATGAGTTGATTGGAACAGAGAAATTATTGAAGAGATAATTTTCTCAATCACTCATAAATAAAAAAGGTGTTCTGAAAAATTTCAGAACACCTTTTTTATTTATGGAGCCTTTCCTATTTCTTGTAATTTTCATACCCCATATCATCCAACCGATCGTATTTCTGTTTCACCCCATTGGCCAATTCTTTTTTGTATGCCTCTACTTTTTCCAATAAAGAAGGTTCTTGACATCCTAAAATTTGGGCGGCCAAAATGCCTGCATTTTTTGCTGCGTTTACCGCAACGGTGGCAACCGGCACTCCATTTGGCATCTGGAGGATGGACAACATAGAATCCCATCCATCAATAGAATTGGATGACTTGATAGGCACTCCAATAATCGGCAAGGGCGACAACGATGCCACCATTCCTGGTAAATGGGCGGCTCCTCCCGCACCAGCGATAATGACCTTTATTCCTCTTTTATGGGCATTCTTAGCAAAATCGAATAAGCGATCGGGGGTACGATGGGCAGATACGATCGTTAATTCGAAAGGAACATCAAAGTCCTTCAAAATATCTGCTGCAGAACGCATTACGGGTAAATCGGAATCCGATCCCATAATTATACTGACTTGAGGGCTTTCATTCATAATCCAATTATTTTGATGAATTTTGAGTAATTACTTTTAGATTATTTTTCACAAACCTTGCTTTCTCAAATAGGGATTCCTTATCATCATCTATCACCGTGACATGCCCCATTTTTCGGAAGGGTTTGGTTATTTCTTTACCATAAATATGAACTTTCACTCCTTCTAATGCTGTGCATTCTTCCAGTCCTTTATAATATACAGGTCCTTGATGGCTGGGTTCGCCCAATAAATTCAGCATGATGGCCGGTGCCGTCATTTTTGTACTACCCAAAGGCATATTATACAAGGCTCGAATCAATTGGGCATATTGAGAGGTCATGCAAGCATCTATCGAATGATGGCCTGAATTATGGGGGCGGGGAGCAACTTCATTAATCAGTATTTCTCCTTGGGGTGTCAAAAACATTTCTACCGCCAGAAGCCCACAAACATCAAATGATTCTATTGTTTTTATAGCTAATGCTTGGGCTGCCGCTTCATGTTCTGCTTTAATTCTAGCAGGAGACAATAGGTATTCTACAAGATTGGCTTCTTCACTGAATACCATTTCGACCGTAGAATAAACGGCGGTTTCTCCGTTTTCATTTCGAACTACAATCACACCCAGTTCCTTTTCAATCTCCACCAAATCTTCTATAACAGAAGGAGTGTCCATGAGTTTGGAATCCAAATCTCTTTGGTTTTTAATGACAGACACACCTTTGCCATCATAACCTCCTTCTCTTGCTTTTTGTACAAACGGAAGAGACAAATCCCCTTTCGCAATCCGATTCAGAATATCCGATTTTCCGTCAGCCAAAACAAAGTTGGATGTTGGAAGGTTTTTTTCTTTATAGAATAGCTTTTGTTTTCCTTTATCCTTAATGGTATCCAAAATTCGAGGAGAGGGATGAATCGTTTTACCTTCTTTTTCCAGTTGATGGAGAGCTTCCGTATTAACCGATTCAATTTCGATGGTAATGATGTCGCAATCTTGTCCGAAAGCATAGACATCATCATAATTCTTAAAATTTCCTTCTTGGAAAAAAGGGCATACTTTTCCTGCAGGAAAATTCTTTGATACATCCAAAAAACGAAGAGGGACATCCCAATTTTGTGCGGCAAGTGCCGTCATTTTCCCCAATTGGCCTCCGCCTAAAATTCCTATTGTTTTCTTAAACATTGACTAGCATTTGGCTTTCGATTGCGAAGTAAGTAATTTTTGATTTCGAAAAGAAAAAACTTACGTTTGTATTATGCACAAATATATACTCACACTTGTTAATTCCCTAATAATCATTTTATTATGTTCTTGTTACAGTGGAAGGAGTCTTCATAAAAAAGGACAAATCCTATATAAAACCAATTTTGAAGTCAAGCACCGACTTGTCCATACATCTAAAGATTCGAGCATTTTGCATTTGTTGGCCGATAGTGATGAATATGAACTATCATTAATGGCATTTTCTACCGAACGGCGAATGATTTTATTGGATAAAAAAAAGGTGTTCGAGAACAAAGGGGAATCGATAGTATCCATTCCGTTCAAAGTAAATGAACCTGAATACTTTTTGGAAATCGTGATTCGGGATCTGAACGATGGCCGGGTTTTCAGAGATGCTTTTTTAGCTGATAGAAACATTTCTTCACAATCGGTAACTATTCGAAAAACGGATGGGAGTGCCATTGTTAGAAATTATGTTCCCATACAATCCGAAATAGTTCTTCATCATCCGAAAGAAAAAACAATTTGGGTGAAATATTTTGAAAAGGATTTTCGATCAGCTTCCCCTCCTTTTTCGGATAGAGGATATAAATTCAATCCGAAAGAAAATTTTTCTGCTGCCATACCTGTCCCGAATGGAGGGACGGTGAAGCTTGAAGGTTACGGGCTTTATTTCATCCAAACCGACACTAGTTTTTATAATGGAATTTATATCAATGTTTTTGAAGAATCCTACCCCCGAATTTCTTCTTCGGAACAAATGCTGAAAAGCACCCGATATATTACAAAACTGGATGAATATAAGACCATGAAAAATTCGGGCAATATCAAGGAGGCTATTGATAAATTTTGGCTGGGAAAAGCTTCGGATAAGGAATTTGCCAAAGACTTAATAAAAACATATTACACGCGGGTACAAGTTGCTAATCGGGATTTTACAACCTATAAAGAAGGATGGAAGACGGATCGGGGAATGCTTTATATTATTTTCGGGATACCCGAACAGATTGTTAAAGTAAGGAATAAAGAGATTTGGATTTACTCGCCAACGGATAGAAGGGATGGAGTCCGGTTCGAATTTAAAAGGCGGCATGGGCAATCGCTCCTTGTTCATATGGAACATTTCAAAAGACCGTGGGACGTTGAAGTATTTGAATGGAGAAAAGGGATCCTAAATGATTGATTAGCCCTTGAATCTTTTGTCATCTAAATAAAAAATACTACATAAATACTTGCATTATAATTGGAACTTTCTTTAATTTTGTACTGTAATAATTGATAGGAGAACGTTTTGGTATCTACCAAAGCGTTCTCATTTTTTATCTCTCAACTTGCCGAAGTGCTGCGTTGTATCCCTAAATTCAAGGGATGGGCTCCTAGTAAAAATTTATGTTTTGAACAGGAAGTGTCGCTCACTTAGTAGAGAGAATTTTATCTCAACTTTAAAAAATAATATTATGTCTAAATATAGTTATATGACCCAAGAAGGGTTTGATAAATTGGTTGCTGAATTAGAAGATTTGAGAACCAGAGGAAGATCAGAAGCAGCACAAGCCATTGCGGAAGCAAGGGAAAAAGGCGATTTATCAGAAAATGCAGAGTATGATGCTGCCAAAGATGCCCAAGGGTTGCTTGAATTGAAAATTAGCGAGATGGAAGCGGTACTTGCCAGAGCTCGTGTTCTGGATCAAAGTGAATTGGATACTTCAAAAGTGGTGGTGTTTACTACTGTTACCATCAAGAATTTAAAGATTAATAAAGAAATGAAATACCAGTTGGTTTCTGAGACAGAAGCTAATTTGAAGGAAAAGAAGATTTCGGTTACTTCGCCAATTGGTAAAGGTTTATTGGGGAAAAAGATAGGAGAAGTTGCCGATATCCAAACGCCTAATGGTATTATCCAATTCGAAATCATGAATATCGAATTGATATAATCTTCTATGGGATGGTACTTCCCCCAAAGGCTAGCCCCGTAGTTCAAGGGATAGAATAGTGGTTTCCTAAACCATAGATCCAGGTTCGAGTCCTGGCGGGGCTACAAGTGTAATTAACAACCAGAAATTTATCATTTGCAACAAAAAGCGAGAGGCTCTCCGATGATTCGGAGAGCCTCTCGCTTTTTGTTGGCTTATTACACATCCTTTTTGTTTTCCACATAACTGAAGGCTACACTACCTCAAAAGAGACCAAAGCTGCACTATATAATCATTTATGGCATCCCGAATCTTCTATTTCGTAGGCTTTTTCTATTTGCGCCGCCCCTCGAAACCAACCTTTCATAGTATATTTGGATGCAGGATACAAAATAAATTTATTTGCTTTTGGCTTTTGGGGCATTCATACATTAGATGATGTTGTTCATACATTGGATGCTACCATTCATGTATTTATCCCAATGTATTAGTTTTTTTCAAAATATATTTGAAACTGACAATAAATTAATTTATTAAATCTTAAATCATGAAAAGAAAAACAATTCAATTATTGGGAATATTATTAGCTATAATTTTCCTAAACACAAATTCTTATGCCCAATTTGAAGTAGAGACGAATGGAGATGCAAGCCTTGGAGCGGCACCAAGTAGTCCCACTTCAAAA
>JAHDDR010000098.1:0-13485 GCA_020629255.1 Saprospiraceae bacterium
ATCGGGAAATGCCCATTATTTTCCTGACGGCCAAAACACTGAAAGATGATGTTTTGCAAGGATTCAAAATTGGCGCGGATGATTACATCACCAAACCCTTCAATTCTGAAGAATTGTTGTACCGAATCCAAGCCGTTTTGAAAAGAAGCCAAGCGGTTTCCAAGAAAGAAGATGATCAAAAAGAATTCAATATCGGAAGGAAATTCCATTTCAATTTTCCATTGCGGATTCTTTCTTTCGAAGGAGAGGAAACGGACAAATTGTCGCCCAAAGAGGCTCAATTATTAAGAATGTTCTGCCTTCACATGAATGATATCCTTCCTCGTTCGGAAGCCCTCACTAAAATTTGGGGCGAAGACAATTATTTCACAGCAAGAAGTATGGATGTATTCGTAACGAAATTACGGAAATATCTCAAACGGGATGAAAACATCGAGATTGTCAATATTCATGGAAATGGATTCCAACTTCTCGTGAAAGAAGAGGAAGAGGTGAATTAAATAGTATTTGAATTTTATTCTAAAGTACATAAAAGGCATTCTACTTATTTATAGGATGCCTTTCTTAGTGATGTATAGTTACGATTAGTTTTCTAGCGCCCCCTCTATTTCGAAATTCGCATAAATAAATGCCTTGCCAAGTACCTAATTGCAAACGGCCATCCATAATGGGTATATTTACCGAAGAACCCACCATCGATGCTTTAATATGTGCGGGCATATCATCTGGTCCTTCTAGCGTATGAACGAGAAAAGGAAGGTTTTCAGGAACGAGTTTATTAAAAATACTTTCGAAATCGACACGTACATCCGGGTCTGCATTTTCGTTGATGGTCAATCCCGCAGAGGTATGTTGTATGAATATATTCATCAATCCATTTTCAGGCAAATCAGATAAATGAGACAGAATTTCTGAAGTGATGATATGGAATCCTCTAGGATAGGGGGGAAGTGTGATTTTATATTGAGTAATCATGGATGAAATGCATTTTTAGCACACAATGCCGCGCCAATAATTCCGGCATCATTCTGCAATGTGGCTGGAGCTATATTCAGATGGTCAATATCCAAATAGTTTTGATATAATTCAAATTTCTTACTCACTCCTCCCCCAAGTATGAATAAATCCGGAGAGAACAATCTATCATAATATAATAATAATTCATTGAGCCGCCCGCCCCAAGCTGCCCAATCCAACTTACCTATTTTCCTAGCGTGGTTGGATGCATGTTTTTCTGCAATATCCTTCTTGAAATGTGCATGGCCCAATTCTGTATTGGGAACGAGTTTTCCATCACAAAACAAAGCCGAACCGATTCCAGTACCCAAAGTAAGTAACAATACCACACCATTTTCTTCTTTACCCTTTCCGAAAGCCACCTCAGCCCAACCCGCTGCATCTGCATCGTTGATGACCTTACAAGGGCACTCTAACCTTTGGGTAAAAAAATCATCCACATTGACATCTAACCAAGAGTTGTCTATGTTGGCTGCTGTTCTGGCTATGCCTCGCCGAACAACAGAAGGCAAGCCCAAACCGATGGGCTTATCTTTCCACCCCATCATACGAATTTGCTCTTGGATACATTTGGATACGGCTTCAGGGGTAGCTGGTTTGGGTGTGGCAATTTTCTTCCTTTCGGAAAGCAATGCTCCAGTTTCTGTATCTACAATCGCCCATTTAATTCCTGTCCCTCCAATATCAATTCCTAATATTTCCCGTTCCATTATATAAGGATTCACAGATTTGAAATGAAACAAAAATAGAAAATCCAACTATGATTTAAACTAAAAAGGAATAATTCGGCATCTTATGTTCTTACTTTTTGTCGTTGTTAGAATAAAAATGCTATTTTGGCTCACTTAGAAGCTGTTTGAATTTAACAATTAGGATTTGAAACAGCGTCTTAGAATCAATTTTAATTCAATCGTAAACTAAAATAAAGTATAGCAATGAGTGGTTTAACCGTCATGATCCTTGCTTGGGTCTTTTGTATCGGCTGGTCAGCTTTTGTCATCATGACCCAAAAAAATGTCCATCCCAAAGCATTATTCTATTTATTTTTTGTAGAGCTATGGGAACGATTTTCCTATTATGGAATGAGAGCCTTACTTGTTCTTTATATGGTAGCTGAAATTGCAGATGGTGGTTTCGGGTTTTCTGAAGAAAAGGCTTATGGAATTTATGCATCCTATGGAGCCATGGTATATGCAACTCCTTTGATCGGAGGTTATTTGGCAGAAAAATTTCTAGGATACCGGAAAGCCATTATGTGGGGAGCCATACTTATGGCATTGGGTCACTTTGCTATGGCTTTTGAAAATAATACTATTTTCTTAACCGCATTAGGATTACTGATACTTGGTAATGGATTTTTCAAACCCAATATTTCCAGTTTGATTGGTAAATATTATGGTTTAAAAGATCCCAGAAGGGATGGAGCCTTCACCATTTTCTATATGGGTATTAATATCGGAGCCTTCCTAACACCACTTACTTGTGGATATTTAGGACAAACCTATGGCTGGCACATTGGTTTTGGAATAGCCGGTATTGGTATGGTTATCGGTCTAATCATATTTATGTTTGCTGCCAGAAGTGGTGCATTGGGAGATAAAGGACTCCCTCCTGGAACATTAGCAGATGAAGATCCTAGCGATGTTGATGGGATTCCTAATGTATTTGAGGATGATCATTTAATTGATTCCCACTTAACTCAAGAACAGGAAGGTACATATGACTTATCTCCCGGAGAAGCTGTTGCAACACCAGGTGTTACAAGTAGAGATTTAATTATTTATGGTTGTACTTTCTTGGCACTTCCTATATTATTCTTCCTTATCAATCATAATGAAATCTTAGATTATACACTACCGGTTTTGATTGGTGGTGCTTGGGTAGCCTTACTAGGTTGGTCCTTTACTAGAGAAAAAGTTGAAGGAGATAGGTTGAGGGTTCTTTTGATCATGTTTTTCTTCCCTGTTATTTTCTGGACCTTCTTCGAATTGGCTGGTAGTGCCTTAACTATCTTTACGTTAAAGAATGTTTCTATGCCTTCGTGGCTAACTGCTGCATCTTTCCAATCGGTGAATCCATTTTTCATCATGCTGTTTGCTCCGGTATTCTCCTGGTTATGGATTCGATTATCACAAAGAAATATGGAACCGAGTGCTCCTGTAAAATTTGCCATTGGTTTGGTCTTGTTAGGATCGGGTTTCCTTGTTTTGAACCTCGGTGTCGGTATGAGTGATGGTGCTAAGATTTCTTGGTTATTTATGGTCGCTCTTTATTTCCTACATACTATGGGTGAATTGGCATTATCGCCTGTTGGATTATCATTGGTAACCAAATTATCACCTATGAAAGTAGTTGGATTGGTAATGGGTTTCTGGATGATGACATCTTCTCTGGCTCACTTAGTGGGTGGTTGGATTGCCAAATATACAGCCGTACCTGATGGCACTCCCGCAGAGGAATCTTTAAGGGTAAGTATGGGCGTATTCAATCAATTAGGATTCTTTGCCATAGGTGCAGGTGTCCTATTGTTCTTACTTTCATTCATTTTGAAGAAGTGGATGCATGGTGTGAAATAATCTTTTTAAAAAAATAATACATCAACATAAAAAAGAATAGGGGCGGAATTTTTCCGCCCCTATTTGTTTTTCTGATTATATCCAATATCAAACTAACTGATAAAACGTATGGTAAAGGGGTATTTATATTCTTCTCCATCTTTGGCTTTTAATGCCGCTTGTATGGTAAGGATAATAGCCGTGATGAATATAATAGGAATCAAAATGAATCCTATTAATATAAAGGCAGACAAACCAGCTATGAAGTAATAGATGATCAGCGAGATTTGAAAATTTAAAGCTTCCTTAGCATGATCCGAAATAAAATGGGACTTGTCTCTATAATAAGACATCATAATTAAGGGGGCGATGATATTTCCTACCGGAATGACGGCTCCTAAGAATGTGCCCAAGTGAGCTAGCATCCCATACAATTTATCATCTTCATCCATTGCTCCAACAAACATATCTTTTTCCATGACTTGTAAATATTTAATTTTAGTTATACAATACATTCGCAAGATGGGGGTGGAATTATTCCGGTTCATTTCTTATCGACAAATGCTTGGATTTTTCTGATTTATCCAAGCAGCAGCCATTTTTGAAATTTGGAAGCTGTCGAAAAATGATCGAACTTTGGATCATGGAAAATAAAGAGGCCATACATTTATTGGAAAATCATTCCTTAAGGAAAACAACTATCCGTGTAAGGGTATTAGATTTATTTTTGAATAGTGATGAAGCCATATCCCATTCCTATCTCGAAGATAAATTAGATGATACGGATCGGGTGACCCTATACCGGACATTAAAAGCTTTTGAAGAAAAAGGGCTCATCCATAAAGCCATTGATGGAACGGAAGTAGCGAGGTACGCTTTATGTGCTGGCAAATGCCGACATAAGCACGAAGACGATCACGCACACTTCCATTGTGGAACTTGTGGAAAAACCATCTGCTTGGATGAAGTGAATGTCCCATCGATTCATTTACCTCTAGGATTTTCCCAAGAAACAGCGCATCTTATTATTAAAGGTACTTGTGAAAAATGCACATTATGAAATACATACTCCCCCTTCTCGTTTTAGGTCTACTTATCGCATGTGGTGGCCCAGCTAAAAAACCAGCAGACGAAGCTCTTCTCCAAGAAGCTGCGAAATATCATATGGATGCTTTAGATGTTGAAAAGAAATTCAAATCTATAGCTAAAAAACTAGAATCAAATGCTGCTGAAATACAAATACAAGGCAGGGCATTAGACGGCGATGAACAAAAATGGTTAGAGGAATATCATGGCATTATGAGAGGATATGAACTTTGGTCAGAAAACCACATTGAGGTTCCGGGGCATGAACATGAACACGATCATTCCCACGATGGTCATGATCACCATCATCATCACCACCATTCTGATGTACAACTCACACCACAAGACATGATGGAAACCCAAAAAGCATTTTTAGACAATATCAATGATTTGAAGACAAAAGCAGAAAAACTGCTTCGATAAATTAAGGGGCAGACTTGGTATTTGCAACATTGTTGCATATATTTGTAATTGCAACATAATTGCAATTATGGCTGATACAATTAAACAAACTCATTTTTTTTCCTTTAATAAGGATTTTTTAGGATTCTTAGCATCCATGTTGTGTGCTATTCATTGTGCTGCCTTGCCTTTAATCCTTACTTTTTCTGCTCTAAGCGGTTTGACTTTTCTAGCCAATCATACTATTGAATTTGTATTTTTGGGCATCAGTGTCATCATTGCTACTTGGTCATTAATACCATCTTATAAGAATCATCATAAAAATATTCTCCCTTTGGCTATTGTTGCTTTAGGCTTCGCTTTTTTAATTACCAGCCGTTTTTTTCCGCATGGTTTTACAGAGCATTTGATGACAGCCATCGGCGGGAGCATTGTCGCTATTTCCCATGTCATTAATTGGAGAATGGTGAAGAAATGTTGCTAAAGAATCCTTTCTATTTGCTTTGCCCGTATTAATATTGGCCTTTGTTTTGTTGAAATGAAAAACAAGTCCTAAGAATTATTTACATTTGATCAAATAATGTTTAATGTACATATCAACAGTGTACAAAAATTTCCTTTCAAATACAGACATGGAAAAAAAGAAGCTTTTAGAAGTCATTGATCTAGAAACACATTTCACCACAGAAGAAGGTACAGTAAAAGCTGTCGATAACGTCAGCTTTACGATATACCGAGGTGAAACAGTGGGTATTGTTGGAGAATCGGGTTCGGGTAAATCCGTTACGTCCTTATCTGCCATGCGATTGATTCCCGACCCTCCGGGGAAAATTGTAGGTGGTCAGATTTTATACTATCCCTTAGAGGGAGACCCCGTTGATTTGGTGAAACTCACCGAAGCAGAAATGCAAGGCATACGGGGCAATGAAATTTCAATGATTTTTCAAGAACCGATGACTTCTTTGAACCCTGTTTTCAAATGTGGCGATCAAGTAACGGAAGCTATTAAGCTGCATCAGAATACAACGGATGAAAAAGCGAAGCAACTAACGATAGAGCTTTTCGAAAAAGTGCAATTGCCCACACCGGAGCGAATTTTTAATGCCTATCCTCATCAATTATCTGGAGGACAAAAGCAAAGGGTCATGATTGCGATGGCGATGTCGTGTAATCCCGATGTGCTGATTGCAGATGAACCGACGACGGCTCTTGATGTTACCGTTCAGAAAACGATCCTTGAATTGATGAATAAGCTCAAACAAGAGATCGATGCTTCCATTATTTTCATTACCCATGATTTGGGTGTGATTGCCGAGATTGCCGATCATGTAATCGTTATGTATAAAGGTAAGATTGTAGAGCAAGGCAATGCCTTAGAAATTTTCCAATCTCCCAAGCATCCTTATACCAAAGGTTTGTTGGCTTGTCGCCCTCCTTTGGATTATAGAATGAGTCGCTTGCCCATTGTTGCCGATTTCATGGATGTTGAGATGGATGCCGAAGGCAATCGGACCATTACAGAAAAAGAGGCTTCCCTGGAAAAAGTGATCGAATCGGTTAAGGTTAAACCCTCTGAAACCATCGCAAGAATGGAGGCGCTAAAAGAAAAGAAACCCATTCTTCAAGTAAAAGGCTTGAAAACTTGGTTCCCTTCGGAGAAAAATTTCTTTGGAAAAACGACTTCTTGGGTCAAGGCAGTAGACGATGTTTCTTTTGATGTTTATCCGGGAGAAACCTTAGGTCTGGTGGGAGAATCGGGTTGTGGAAAAACGACTTTGGGTCGTTCTTTGCTTCGATTGGCTCCGGTGAAAGGGGGAGAAATCATCTTTAATGGAAAAGATGTCTTGTCTTTGAACAATGCCGAAATGAAGGAACTGAGAAGAGATATGCAAATCATTTTCCAAGATCCTTATTCTTCTTTGAATCCTAGAATGACCATCGGCAACGCCATTATGGAACCCATGAAGGTTCATGGGCTTCTTGAAAATGATGCAGCTAGAAAAGATAAGGTCGTCGAATTATTGGAAACGGTAAGTTTGGAAGCAAGGCATTTCAGTCGTTATCCTCACGAATTCTCCGGTGGGCAAAGACAGCGTATTTGTATTGCACGAGCCTTGGCAATGGAGCCTAAATTCATCATTTGTGATGAATCTGTTTCTGCTTTGGATGTTTCGGTTCAAGCACAAGTACTGAACCTATTGATGGAACTGAGAAGCAAATATGATTTTACTTATATATTCATTTCCCACGATTTATCGGTTGTAAAATTCATGAGCGATCGAATGATTGTGATGAATAAAGGAAAAATCGAAGAAGCGGGAGTAGCTGATGAGATTTATCAAAACCCTCAAAGGGAATATACGCAAAAACTCATTGCAGCGATTCCGAAAGGAAAAACGGAAGATATTGTTGCCCGTTTGGGATCGAAATAGTAATATGACTGGTATATTATTTCAATAAAGTATCCAGGAAGCCTTCTAATTCATCTAATTTTTCTTCGGCTTCTTTTATCGAGGCTTGTTTTTGTAGTTTATGATATTCTACGGATACCATTAATAATGTCATGGCAAGACCATCTTGCTTGTCTTTTCCCGAATAGGAAATCTGAAAATTATTGATTTGCTCATTCAGACCTTTCACTATTCGTTTTACGGAATCCTCGTCGTTGGCTTTTATCTTTAAGGGATAGGGACGCCCCGCTAGGGTGATGGTGATGTTTTTGTATTCTTCGGACATGTGTGTTATGCATTTTCCAACCAATCGATACAAGAATCAATGTCCTTGATCGAATCGTCTATTTTTTTTCTCATTTCTTTTACGTCTTGGGGATCGTTGTTCTGTTTTTTGTGAAGGGTATTTTGGCTGAGTTCCAATTTTTCTTCCAAATCGGCAATCATATGAATGGCTGATTCTAATTTTTGCCTCAAGGAACGATTTTCGCCCATCAATTTGGCATATTTATCTTGTAGATGATCCATTTTCAAGGCAACTTGCCTTGCTTTTAAATCGACCTGATCTATTTTTTCGTTCAATTTCATACTCGTATTATTTACGGATGACGGCTCCTAGTTTTTGTTCAAAATTCTGAATCATCTGATTCACCACTTTTTCCACATCTTTATCTTTCAATGTTTTGCTAGGATCTTCGAAAATCATGGAAATGGCATACGATTTTTTGCCTTCTCCTAATTTGCTTTCATCGGCAAAGACATCGAATAAATCTATATTTTTCAATAATTTTTTACCGGTCTTTTTAGCAATGGCTTCCACATCGCTGAATGTAACCGAGGTGTCCAACACCAAGGCCAAATCCCTACGGATAGATGGATATTTATTGAGTTCGACAAAATCGATTTTATGGTTTTTCAAGGAACGAAGGATCATATCCCAATTAAAGTCGGCATAGAAAACCGGTTTTTTGATATCCATTGCTTTTGATAATTTCCCCTTCACTCTTCCGAACTCGACCATGCTTTTCGGCCCTCGGTGGTAACGTATACCCAATCCTAAAGCATCCGATTCTAGACCGGATTCTTGATATCCATTAATACCCAAACGAGCCAATACATTATTGACAAATGTTTTTAAGGTATAGAAACTCACTTGTTCCTTATCTGTGTTCAGCCAGCTTTCTTTATAACGTTGCCCTGTTACGTACAAGGTAAGATGCTCTTGCTCCTTGTATTTTTCTTCTTCCTTGATATACGTTCTTCCGAATTCGAATAATTTCAAATCGGATTGTCTCCTATTCTGATTTCTTTGGATGGCTTCCAAACCGGAAAACAACATACTCGGCCGCATAACGTCTAAGTGCATGTTCGATGTGTTATTGATATAAATCAAACTCGATTCTTCTACGGGTAAGATGTCTTTGAAATACTTCGATTCCGTAATGGAAACCGCCATCATTTCGTGGAACCCGTTGCCAGCTAAATAATCCCCAATAATATTTTTGATTTTGAAGGGGTCGGGTTGTTGACCATAGGTCAAAGCAGATTTTACTTGGGATGGGATGGTTACTTTATTCAAGCCATAGATCCGTAGAATTTCTTCTATCACATCCGCTTCGCGGGTCACATCTACTTTATTGGTGGGGATGGCGACTTTGAAATCGTCCCCGTTTTCTTCCAAAATTTTGATATCCATGGCGGCAAGGATATTCCTCACTTCTTCTTGGCTCAATTCATCACCAATCAAACGATTAACATGACTGAATTTTACATCAATTTGATTTTTCCCAATCGGATTCGGATAAATATCTACAATTTCTGAAGCGATTTCTCCTCCGGCTAATTCTTGGATCAATAACGCCGCCCGTTTGAGGGCAAAGGCACAAATATTGGGATCGGAACCTTTTTCAAAGCATTTGGCAGCATCGGTTTTTAACAAATGTCTCGTGCTCGATCTACGAATGGAAATCGCATTAAAATGAGCGGATTCCAAAAAAATATTTTTTGTCGTTTCTTTTACGCCCGATTTCGTTCCTCCGAAAACACCGGCTATGCACATGCCCTTGGAATTCCCATCACAAATCATCAAATCCTCTTGGCTGAGTTTTCGCTCCACATCATCTAAAGTGGTGAAGGTTGAACCTTCTTCTAAATTTTTTACAATGACTTTTTTTCCATCAATTTCATCTGCATCGAAAGAGTGGAGGGGTTGCCCCAATTCATGTAATACAAAGTTGGTAACGTCTACTACATTGTTTTTGGTTGCTACGCCTATAGAACGTAGTCTCTTCTTCAACCATTCCGGAGATTCCGCAATCGTTACTCCCTTAATGGATACTCCGGCGTATCTTGGACAAGCCTCGGTGTTCTCGACTTCTACTTCAATGGGCAAATCATGATTATCGACTTTGAAACCGTCCACTGAAGGAACATTCACTTTGCCACTATGATTGTAATTGATTTTTAAGGCAGCAGCCAAATCTTTGGCGACACCTAGTTGCGAGGTTGCATCGGATCTATTGGGTGTCAGCCCGATTTCGAAAACCGTATCTTTTTCTACTTTGAAGAACTGGCTGGCGGGTGTGCCTATTTTTACTTCACTCGGCAAAACCATAATGCCTTCGTGAGACGAACCAATACCGATTTCATCCTCGGCACAGATCATCCCTTCGGAAACTTTTCCTCTAATTTTCCCTTTTTTGATTTTGAAGGGATCGCCCTCGGAAGGATATAGCATCGTGCCTACGGTGGCCACCACGACTTTCTGACCTTGTGCCACATTGGGGGCTCCACACACAATATTAAGTTCTTCTTCGGAACCAATATTCACGCGGGTAACCGAAAGGCGATCGGCATCTGGGTGTTTATCCTTGAAGGTGACTTCGCCAATCACCAATCCTTTCAAACCTCCTTTTACACTTTCTGTGTGCTCGATTCCTTCTACTTCCAAGCCTATATCAGTTAATATTTCACTGACTTTTTCCCAGGGCATGTCTATCTCTAAATAATCTTTGAGCCAATTGTAGGATACTTTCATTTCTTTTCTTCTTTATTTAATCTAAGTTGTGAATTCATTCGCAACCGTCTATGTTTGGATGGCAAATATTTAGAATCTGGCACTAGCATCGGCAAATGCTATTCCAAACATAATTATCATAACAATATACACGACAATCATAGCGATTGTAGTAACCCCCATAATCATGAACATTTTTCTCAAAGCAGACATTGCATTTCCCACTTCATTGGAGGAGCCACCTACTTTTCCTACTTTCATGGCATTGAGTGAGAATTTCAAGAGCAACCATGAAAACAAAAAATATACGGCTGTAATGATTCCATAAAACATAACAATGAACCCTCCTCCTATAAAAGAATATGGCCCGCTATCCATTTCCGACAACACCCCAGAAAACAGCATAAAAATGGTGGCAATAAGCAATATAGACGAAATAATAAAACCAATTACAGCAAACATCATTGCCCAGCCTCCTGCTTGCCGGAGATCTTTTTGGGCGGTATGCGTTATTGTTATTCCTTCTTCTAAATCTTGGTCTAATGTTTCTAAATGATTCGACATTTTTTTGAAGTTTAAGTTGTTAATTAAATATTTCAGGAAATAATTCCACAAAAGTAATGAAATAAAGGCGTATTCATAAGTCTATATTATCTTTTCACGAATAGGAATCGGCAACCTTTTATCTTTGTTCAAAATTTTAAAAGAATCATCCATTATGAAAGAATATAATCAATTCAACGTAAGTATAGAAAATCATATCGCACATGTTGCTTTTAACCGTCCGAACAAAGCCAATTCCTTGAATTTGGAAGCTTGGGAGGAAATGAAGGATATTTTTGAAACCCTTCACCATGAAAAAGATGCAAGGGTTATTGTCCTTTCTGGTGAAGGCAATAATTTTTGTGCAGGCATCGATTTGAACCTTTTGATGAATGCGAGTCAATTCGATGAAAAATGCGAAGCTCGTAAAAGAGAGCAACTGAGAGCCTTCATCATCAAATTACAAAATTGTATTACGGCCATTGAAAAATGTAGGAAGCCGGTTTTGGCGGCGATCCATAAAAGTTGCATCGGTGGCGGTGTGGACATTATTTCTGCTTGTGACATGAGGTATTGCACAGAAGATGCGTACTTCTGCATCCAAGAAATTAATTTAGGTTTGGTGGCAGATATCGGAACGCTTCAACGGTTGCCTAAAATTTTGAATCCGGGCATTGTGAATGAATTGGCTTATACGGGAAGAAAAGTTTTTGGCGAAGAAGCCAAAGATATTGGTTTGGTGAATCGAACTTACAAAGATAAAGACTCTATGATGGAAGATGTGATGTCGATTGCCAAGACCATTGCTTCTAAATCGCCGGTTTGTATTCGAGGTACGAAAGAAATACTCCTCTACTCTAGAGATCATAGCGTAAACGAATCTTTGAATTATATGGTGGCTTGGAATGCTTCCATGCTGATGTCGAATGATATTTTTGAAGCGATGGCCGCTTATATGCAAAAGAGAGAGCCTGAGTTTGAAGGTTAAATAATCGTCGTTTAGATAAAAAATATAGAAAACCCTCCCTTGAGCAAGGGAGGGTTTCTTACAATGTGCAACACTGTAATTGTGTTTATTTGTTCTACTATTTAGCGACTACAAATTTTTCGATGGTTCTTTTGCCTTCTGTTTGTAGGATAATCATGTAATATCCTTCATCTAATGTTGAAATATCGATGGATTGTCTTTGTGCTCCTTCTACACTTCTGATTTCATTTTCATAGACTCTTTTCCCAGAAATGTCTGTGATGTAGAAAGATACATCTGCTTTGCTTTCCATTTGATAATCCACATTCAGGACATCTCTAGCTGGGTTCGGTGAAACGGCTGTGATGCCTGTTTCCATATCCGTGCCGCCATTCAATCTTGTTGCTGGAATATTGGCGGTATTGAACCTTCTCAACGGACTTTTCAAAGAGAAATCCCAAGTCCCATCGCAAGATGAACGGACAAAGTACTCGTACCAAGTATTGGCTTGTAAATTACGGATGATTCTTGAAGGAACATTGTTCGGGAGTCTTGTCCATTCTGTTGTACCTTGTATTCTATAATGTACATCGTACCAATTGGCACCCTCTACCGGATCCCACCAGATACTACATCTTGCCGGTGCTTCTAGTTTATGAACAATGTTGGTGGGGGTATCACACACAGGCTCATAAACATTCACAAGCAAACGGATATGAGGTATCATACTATAGCTAGGAATGGTAGATACCGTGCTAGAACAACCGACGTCAAAATAACCAGACTGCATATGGAGTGCGGGAGAATACATCACACCTAATTGATCTGAAACACCTTGTCCATCTCCACTGGTTTTACAATTTTGGATAATAAAATTATCAGTGCCATCCCAAACGAAAGGATTATCAAGACTAACACTATGCCAGCCTGTCCCCTGAAAATCATCTACTAGATTACTTCCTACAAGGGTCATTGGAACATCCGCAAAGTTCTCTCCTGATGGTAAGGTTGTGCCTGTATAATCATCATTCATATAAAGGTCAAAGACAGATGCGACGGGTGTGTTGTCTACATCTACATACCACTCCAATCCAATAATTTCATCTCCAGGTCCTAATCCATATTGGAGTAAGTCCGCATTGGTGTAAAAGATTTGAATTTTAGTAGGTCCTGCGAAAGTTGTAGGTAAGAATTGTCTGTTTTCATCCCCCCTAATTAAGTCTTGGGTTCCTAATTCTACATAAGTTTGTGCCATAGAAAATGTTGTAAGACACAAGAATAAAACGAATAAGTTTAACTGTTTCATTGTAAAAGATTTTATAGTTATTAAAAATGTGCTTCGTGAGCTTATTTCTAATGTCAAATCTAATACGTAAAAACATACGAATTTTAAATATTACACGAGTGGTAGCAAAAGCCTTGTGAGTGGTAAAATTTTCATGTCGAACC
>JAHDDR010000098.1:13585-17302 GCA_020629255.1 Saprospiraceae bacterium
TCGTTATTATTGTTTTTTTCTTGTAATTCTTCTAAAGCTCGCATGAGTTTGGCTAAATCGGGAAGCTTTCTTAATACGGCCAATTGCTTGTAGGTATCTCGTACTTCTTGACAAGGAGAACCGAAGTAGGTTTTATCTCCAGCAATATTTTTAGAAACACCAGATTGCCCTAAGACGATTGCCCGAGCACCAATGGTAATATTTTGTGCCACCCCTACTTGTCCGTAGAGACAGCAACCATCTTCTATAATAGCTTTCCCTCCTATACCTACTTGTGCTGCAAACAGACAATGTCTCCCTACGACGGCTCCGTGCCCGATATGTACTTGACTGTCGAATTTGGTTCCTTTACCAATAAATGTATCTCCAGACACACCAATGTTAATGGTACAACAAGCTCCGATTTCTACATTATCTTCTATAATGACTCGTCCTCCAGAATGCCATTTTTCATGATGCGTTTCATATCGTTTATAATAAAAGGCATCCGATGCTATCACACAATTGGGGTGTATGTTTACATTTTCGCCAATGATGGTGTTACCTACAATCGTCGTATTAGCTTGTATAATGGAATTAGCTCCAATTTTGACATGATGCCCAATAACAACATTCGGTTCTAAAATGACCGAAGGGTGGATTTCTGCCGTATCACTAATGGTTGTTGTTAAAGGCTGAAAAGGTCTTTGTTCTATTACGAGGCTATTGTATGCTTGGAAGGGTTCCTCGCAAATGAGGAGTGTTTTTCCTTCTGGGCAATGCATCCTTCTGTTCATGATAACAAAAGTCGCCGCAGAATTCAATGAGGCATCGAAGTATTTTTCTTTATCGACGAAGGTTAGATCTCCAGGTTCTACTTTATGGATTTCATTCAAACCATAAACCATCCTGTCAGGATCCCCTATGATTTCCGCACCGATTTTTTCAGCAATAACGCTTATAGGTATAGGCGTAGGTAATTTCATGTCTTATTATTGTCTGGCCCAGTAAATTCCCAAGCCTTTTTATAACCAACGAATTTGATAATGTATTCGTACCCTTCCACTCCTGAAAGAAACTTTAAGGCGCGGAATGCGAAAATAGAAGAATTTTATCAAAATTTAGGTGGATGTAACCAAATATCTACCATTCTTGGAAAGCTAGAACCTTGTTTTGTCGTAAATGTATCTTTATGGGTGGACTTTGAAGTTGATTTCCCTTAGCTTTGGCGGTAGAAAACCACATATTTTTCATGCAAAATAAATTGGCATCTTTTATTCAGTATTCTATGTACGAGAAAAGATATTCGAAGCATACCATTAGTGCTTACAAAACGGATTTGCTTTCTTTTTCTTCGTACATGAAGGATATGTATGAAATTAAGGATGTAAAAAAGGTAGAATTTTTCCACATGCGTTCTTGGGTCATCCAATTGTTGGAAGATGGCCTGACACCACAGTCTATCCATCGGAAATTGGCGAGCCTGAAATCTTTTTTCAAGTTTCTACTTCGGGAAGGCATGATTGATTCCAATCCTACCACCAAACTCATCGCTCCTAAAGCCAAAAAGCGATTACCTGAATATGTGGAAGAAAAACAAGTAGAATTTCTCTTGGAAAAAATCGAATTCCCCGAAGGGTATGTAGGTGCTCGAGATAAAGCCATTTTAGAATTATTGTATGCAACGGGCATCCGTCGGGCAGAATTGATCGGTCTGGAAACAAGGGATGTTGATTTCAGTGCCAAAACAATTACCGTACTCGGTAAAAGAAACAAACAAAGAATCATCCCCCTTTCTGATTTCACATTGGATATTCTTAAAGCATATATGAACGTGCGGGAAGAAACTTTTCCGATGGGACATCTTTATTCTTTGTTTTTGACTCAATCCGGAAAAACGCTATACCCAAAACTAGTGTATAATGTGGTGAAAAAATATTTGTCTATGGTCACCACAACCGATAAAAGAGGACCCCACACCTTGCGTCATACCTTCGCTACACATTTGTCGAATCGGGGAGCAGATTTGAATGCTATTAAAGAATTATTAGGTCATGCTAATTTATCGGCTACACAGATTTATGTTCATAATTCAATCGAAAGATTAAAGGATGTTTACAAGCAAGCCCACCCTCGCGCGAAGGATGAAAAAAACGAAGAATAAATTAAGAAAATGATTTTAATTCTGATTTTAAAAAATTAATTTCCGCATTAAAATCTACGGGTAATTTTTCCATCATTAATTCTGCTTTTTTTATTTGAAATTTCATAAATGAAATATGAGAAGATGTACCTTTGTGTAATATTTTATGTTGAAATCCTTGAACAATTTTTAGTACTTCAGAATAATTGTTTTTTGCTTTTTCTGAAAAATAATTTTGCCTGAATTTTTCCCAAATAAAATCAATAGCAATTTTGTTAGGATGTATTAAATCTGAATTGTAAAATCGATAATCTCTTAATTCGTCCATCACGATTTCATAAGAAGGAAAATAAAAAACAAAATCAAATTTTTGACACAATTTTTCTGTTGCCAATAATAAAATAGATTTGCTTTTTTGGTTCTCTAAAATTCCATCCCTTACGTGCCTTACGGGGCTTACCGTCAATATTATTTTTTTGTTTTTCATTTTTGATATCCAAGAAGACATAATGTCGACAATGTCATCAATTTCCCATCTTTTTTTTGTAAATAAATTTTGATTTATTTTGTGACAATTGGCAACCACTTTTTTTTCTTTTTTTAATTCGTAGGCGAATGCGGTTCCTAGCGTAACGATTATTGTTTCTGATTGGGATAAATAAGAAATTCCTTGAGAAAAAGATGTATTTATTTTTTCTAAACAATCATTTTTATTCCTTGAAGAAAACGAGCCATGATGCATCCAGCTGTGCCATAATTCACCATCAAAAAAAATATCTTTTTCTTCGTATTTTTTTTCTTCGAGCAAACGATGTATTCCTTGGGAAACAGCAGCGGGATGATATAATATTCCGAAAGGATTAATACGTGTTTTGAATTTTCCTTCTTGCAATTTTTGTCCGATATTTTCTACAAAGCAAGAACCTAATCCTAAAATGGAATTATCGTAATTAATTTCGAATTCTTTCTTAATGAGTATTTCTGTTCTGAATTTCATACAAAAGAAATTTCCTTGAAATAAAATATTTCTATTCTTTCTTGGGTTTTTATTTTTAATCGACCCGATTCATCAACACCTATGATTTTTCCCTTGAATATTATTCCATCTTTTTTCTTGAAAAAAGCATCCCTGTTTTTCTTGAATAAAAATTCATGGTAATCCGAATGGAGTTTTGTTTTTTTTCCTGATTTTAATTCGAGGTATCTTTTTTCTAAACAAGAACATAATATATCCAAAACCAATTCTAAAGAAATTTCTTTTCCTTTTTCCAAGAAAAAAGAAGTTGCTTTTTTTAATTCGGATGGAAAAGATTTTTGATTAATATTCAAGCCAATGCCAACAATACAACTCGAAATTTTTTTACCCGACAAGGAATTTTGTATTAAAATACCCGCCATTTTTTTTTCTTGCACCAGTACATCATTGGGCCATTTTACTTCGACTTTTCTTAAACCCATCTCTATAAGTGTATCCCTAACTGCCAAAGAAACCAATTGATTCAATAAAAATTGTTCGGTAGGAATGATAATCTTAGGATAGAGAAGAAGGCTCATCGTCAAATTTTTTCCTGCTTCTGATGACCATTTATTCCCCA
>JAHDDR010000266.1 GCA_020629255.1 Saprospiraceae bacterium
CCGTTCTAACAGGCGTTCATAATACATCTGAACCCAGGGCGGTATTCCCGAAATGAGTCGCATATCCTGCCCTATTGTTTCATCGACGATCTTTTCCAGTTTTTCTTCCCAGTCTTCGATACAATTCGTTTCATAGGAAGGCACTTGGTTTTTCTTCAGCCAGCCCGGTACCTGATGATTAACGATACCGGAAAGTCTTCCCGTCAATATGCCGTTTGTCTCCGTCATTTCAGGACTCCCTGAAAGGAATATCATTTTCCCATCGAAGAAATCTCCATTTCCTGTTTGGGACATGATGTGGAAAATGGCATTCCGAGCCGTTCCGAAATGATTCGGGATGCTCGCTTTGGTCAAGGGAATATATTTGGCGCCGGAGGTCGTTCCGGAGGTCTTTGCAAAATATTTTGGTTTTCCCCGCCAAAGAATATCCTTGCCACCCGCCTTGATCATTTCGACGTATTTCCGTAATCCTTCATAATCACGAATGGGTACCCTCTCCTTGAAATCTTCATAGGATTTGATATTTCCAAAATCGTGGTCTTTTCCGAATTGGGTATTTTTACCTCCTTTCAGTAATCGTCGGAATTGTTTTTCTTGTGCTTTGATGGGTTCCGATGCCCATTTATTGATCCGTTTGGATACTTGTTTGGCAAATGGCTTTATGATATTTTGCTTAATTCCCATGGTGTAAAATTAATACGTTTTCATACTACTAAACAAAAAACTTCAGGACTTCGGAAATTTTATTTTACATCAAGTAAGCATAGATAGTTCCATTTGTATTTTAAGTGCACTTTTATATGCAAAAAATGCTTTCCAACTACATCCGGAATACGATTTCATTTGTTATATAATAAGGTGTTGAATCATATAGGTAAGAATTTTTAACAAAACGAATCATTATGAATATTCCAGAATCGGATTTGCCTCGGTTGGTTATTATTGGTGCCGGGTTTGTGGGTTTGCAGATTGCTAAAAATATAGATACTCGCCATTATCAATTGGTTTTGTTGGACAAGAATAACTACCATACCTTCCAACCTCTTTTATACCAAGTAGCTTCTGCGGGTTTAGAGCCTGATTCCATCGCCTACCCTATCCGTAAGATTCTCGGAAAGAAGAAAAATAGTTATTTCCGATTAGCATCGGTGGATTCTATAAATTTCGAAACATCTGAGATTTCGACCCAGATCGGAGATTTATCTTATGATATATTGGTCATTGCTACAGGGGCAACCAATAATTTCTTTAATAACACAGCCATACAAAACCATTCCCTACCCTTAAAAACCGTTGTGGATGCCTTAGATTTGCGAAGTAAGATCCTTGAGAATTTTGAAAAGGCATTAAATACCCAAGATTTATCTCGACGGGAAGAATTAATGAATTTTGTTATTGTTGGAGCAGGCCCTACTGGAGTAGAATTGGCCGGGGCATTAGCCGAATTGAAAAATAAAATTCTTCCTAAGGATTTCCCAGATCTTGATTTAAGGCGAATGCAAATTAATTTGATTGAGGCCGCCCCTAGGGTTTTAGCCGCCATGAATGAAACCTCTTCGAAAAATGCACATCAATATTTAAAACAACTGGGGGTCCAAATCTGGACGAATACAAGGGTAACGGATTATTCTAACAATAAGGTTAGCACAGATGGAAAGACTTCTTTCAGATCCGATAATTTGATTTGGGCAGCAGGTGTGTCCGGATGTATTCCAGGTGGCATTCCTGAAAGTGAAATCGCCCGAGGCAATCGAGTTGTTGTTAATACACTCGGACAAATCAAGGGTTATGAAAATGTCTATGTTCTAGGGGATGCCGCCTATATGGAAACAGAGGCATATCCCAATGGCTTGCCGATGTTGGGTTCTGTAGCCAAACAACAAGGCAATTATCTGGCAAAATCCTTGAATCAAAAAGCCAAAAATAAACCGGTTCCAGCCTTCCAATATAATGACCAAGGAACAATGGCAACAGTCGGGCGAAACAAAGCTGTTGTACAAATGAGCCGCTTTAATGTTCGAGGCTGGTTGGCTTGGTTCCTTTGGATGTCCATCCATTTAATGCTCTTAGTGGGTTTCCGAAACCGCTTGGTCGTCTTCATCAATTGGACTTGGAATTATATCAATTATAATAATGGTCTGCGGCTAATTATCCGACCTTTTCAGAGGCGGAATCATAAATAAAAGCAATTCACTTCCATTCTGTATTATCAATTTTCATAGAAGTAAGAATTTTTAATTTCTCCTATTTCTATAAGGGATCTTTATTCTTTTTGGCAATAACAAACAAAAAGTTGATTAAAATTTGAAATATAAAATATTTTGTTTTATATTTGTTTTGATAAAATCATCCTTTCATAAAAAATCATCAACATGACTACGCAAGAAGTTGCTGAAAAATTAGTACAACTTTGTAGAACAGGGCAATATGAACAAGCTCATGCAGAATTGTATGATGCCAATGCCCAAAGTATTGAACCCAAAGGGGCCCAAATGGAAACTACACAAGGTATGGACGCCATCAAAGCCAAAGGAGAACAATGGGAAGCTATGGTAGAACAAGTCCATGACATATCTGTTTCTGATCCCATTGTAGCTGAGAATTTTTTCAGTGTCAATATGATTAATGACATCACATTTAAGGGTATGGGTCGCCAAACTATTGAAGAAATTTGTGTGTATGAAGTCAATAACGGAAAAATTGTGAAGGAGCAATTTTTCTATACTATTAATAATCC
>JAHDDR010000099.1:0-13081 GCA_020629255.1 Saprospiraceae bacterium
TGCTGGATAGTCCGTTTTCAATGGTATATGTAGATATATTAGGAATATAACTTTGTGAAAAAGCTAATTGAATTTGCAGTAAAAGAAATATGGTGCATAAATAGTTCCGCATAAACACACTTTTAAGATAGAAATTGTTCTTTGAGATGGCTAATTACAAGCTAGATTTAATTCTTGTTTCTTGGGACTTTGTTACTACATATTTATATCTAATAAAAATGGATAATGATGTATGCAAAGTAAACAAAAGGAGGTGATTTTCTATCTTTTTAGTTCGACATTCTTCCTTTTCGATTATTACCGAAGTTCTTATAAGCCAGTAATTGTCATGAATAATGCTACATTTCACAAAAGGAAGGATATGGCAGACGCAATCGAGAAAGAAGTATATATTTTAGAATATCTGCCTCCTTATTCACCCGACCTCAATCCTATTGAGCACAAGTGGTTTGCCGCAAAGGCTTTGAGGAAAAGAGAAAAAATTACTGTTGAAGATACTTTTAAAAAGTATGACAAATTATAGTGAATTATGCCAGTTTGAATCATAAATGTCGCATATAATTCCAAGAAAAGAAGCGATCCCGTCGTTAAAAATACTCGCCATAGCTGCTACTATATCTGCGCTTTTTGCTTAGTATTCACTCCTTTTCTTAAGCAAATCCAATGCGACTTTATCTTAACGGAACTCATTCACTACACTCATAAAAAAGAAAGAAATCAGTACCTCTATTTAAAACGAGTACGACTTTATTAGAATTTGCATTACATGACCTTGTTAGACTTAACATCAAGGCAAAAGGAAAATATCAATACACATTTTTTTGCTGAAAATATATTTAATGTCAACTATTAATTGTGGATTAATTTGCTCTTATTTCAGAAGAATCCCTTTTAAATCTGCGGGACTATATTTTACACTTTTCATCACTTTATCATCAGACTGCCGATAAACTATGTACTTGCCGTTTAATTTTTCGACTCGGCATTCGGTTCCTTTATTATTATAATGTTGAACCGTCGCTTTGGCATCCTCTAAAGTGATACAAGCCTTGCTCATATTAGATCTTTGTACTTCATCAAATAAAGTATCGAATTGATCTTTTAATCCGAATTCTAAAACAGCACCCGATAATACATACATGATATCACACAAGGCATCGGCTACTTCTACAATATCATTTTCTTGGATCGCCTCTTGTAGTTCGTTCAATTCTTCTTGGATGAGATTGACCCTCAGTTCACATCTTTTTTCATCGGGAATAGTCGGTTCGTCCAAAACCGGAGCATTGAATGTTTTATGGAATTCTTCAACAGACTTAATATAATTGGTTTTATTCATGATGTCTTATTTTTTCTTTTGCTTTTTTTTCTTACGCTTGATGTCTTCAATTTTTTCAATTTCAGACAACAAGGCGCCAAGCGGATCTTTTTGATCTTGGGTTAATAAAATGGTCTCTTTATAATCGTTTTTTGTTATGCCATAAATGGGTATTTTTTTATGGATAAAAATCTCGATATGATTTAAATATTCTTTTTCGTGTTCACTGCAAAAAGTAAGCGCTTCCCCTCTCTTTTTTCCTCGTCCCGTCCGACCAACGCGGTGTACATAGTTTTCGGCTTTTTCGGGTAGGTCGTAATTGATGACAAGATCCACGTCCGGAATGTCGATGCCTCTTGCCGTAACATCCGTAGCGATTAATATTTTTTCATTTCCTTTTCTAAATTGCTTTAGAACTTGGTTCCGTTCTTCTTGGGATTTATCCGCATGAAGTGTAATCGTAGAAATGTTGACACGCTCCATCGCTTTGGCAACTCGTTCTGCCCTTACTTTGGTTCGAACAAAGACAAGGATTTTCTGCTCTAAATTTTCATTGATGATGCGTTCCAAGAAAAAACGTTTATCATCCATTTCAATAAATGCTACACTATGGTTAATGTTTTTATTCACCGGGTCTTTCGGCGAAAATTGAATTCGGATGGCATTTTGTTTAATGACCGAATAAGCTAGTTTTTTAATCTTGTCATTGATCGTTGCCGAAAAAAAAAGCGTTTGTCTTTTCTTGGGTAATTTATAGGATAAATCGTTGATGTCTTTGATGAAACCCAAATCCAACATGTGATCTGCTTCGTCTAAAATTAATGTTTTTACCCGATGCACTTTAATATATCCTTGGCTGATGAGGTCGAACATTCTTCCCGGGGTAGCAATTAGAATGTCAACCCGTTTTTCTAGGGTTTCTATTTGGGGTTGCTGATCCACACCACCAATCAAACCCAAAATTTTGACTTTCGTATAGCGAGCAATCTGATTAAAAACTTCCGTCAGTTGCAACGCTAATTCGTGAGTAGGAACAAGTACAATACATCGGATTCCATCCCGACGCCGTTCATTTTTCCTTAATTGTTGGATGTGGTGTATGACAGGGGTGGCAAACGCGGCAGTTTTACCTGTTCCGGTTTGGGCGATTGCGAGTACATCTTCCCCTTTAAGAATACTAGGAATGGTCTTGAATTGAATATCGGTCGGACGCCGGAAGCCCATCTTCTCTAATCCCTTCAAAACATCCTTATCCAAATTATAGTCAATAAATTTCATCCATATTAGATTTGTGATGCAAAGATAAGGAAATGAATATGGTCTTTATATTGAAACGAAGATTAAAAGTATAAAAGTACCAAGCCCTAGAATGATTGCATTCTAGGGCTTGGCAAAATCAAAAGAAAAAAGAAGGATTATCTATTTTTCAAATGATCCGGTACTTCGATTTCTTCTACAATTCCATTCAAGATTCTACCAGAGCCATCCTTCACCAACAACTCAACACGACGGTTCAATTGGCGCCCCTCTTCCGTATCAGAACCATTCAGTTCATTTTTGGCAATGGGTGTGTTTTCTCCATAGGTATTGGTAGAAATCCTAGAGCTGGAAATGCCTTTGGATATCAGATAATTCTTAGCCGAATCTGCTCTACGTTGGGATAATGCCCGATTGTACTCGATACTCCCTTTGGCATCCGTATGAGCCCTTAGTTCTGTACTGTAAGTTGGATTTTCTATTAGAATCTCATATAAAAGATCTAGCTGTACCCTAGATTCTGAACGAAGATCGGATTTATCAAAACCAAAGAAAATGGATTTCAGGTTTCTGATTTTTTCTCCCGAATCGACAATAACCGGAACCGGTCGTCGTACCACATTACAAGTACAATTTCCATAACGGGATAAATCCACAACATAAGCATTTGTAAAACCCAAATCAACTGCTTTTTGCACTTGCGAAGCAGCATCAGCCTCACTAGAAAATCCACCGATATAATAATGATGGATATCATTTTGATCTTTCGAGAGGTAAACACCATCCAAGCCTTCAAAATAGGTCGAAATCTGAACGGATGTCTCAAAAGCAGCTACTTGTACTACAATTTGGGCATAAAGTGTCTGGAATGATCCGAATAGGATCATGGAAAGGATAAAGTTCTTCATGAATTTTAGTTTTCGTTTAATAATTTTTAGTTCTCGGTACTTTCTATGATACTTTTGGGTTTTCGTATCATAGGGCTAAATTAACATGACTTTCCCAAACAAAAAAGAAAAGGGCTTTCTTATTCAGAAAGCCCTTTTTAATTGGTGTTAAATGGATGCTCTATAACTCGTAATTCGGTTTTAATCTTTCAGTTTGTTCATAATAATCGTTGATGATTTTTACGACTTCTTCGATATCATCCGTAATAGGCATTAAATCAAGGTCTTTAGAGCTGATATTGTTCTCTTTTTCCAACATGGTATTGACGATCCAGTCCTTCAATCCGGCCCAATATTTCGTACCCATCAAGATTACGGGTACTTTAGAGACTTTATTGGTTTGAATGAGGGTCAATACCTCGAATAGCTCATCCAAAGTACCAAATCCACCTGGCATGACTACAAAGGCTTGGGCGTATTTCACAAACATCACCTTACGGATGAAGAAGTAATTGTAATTCAAGACCTTATCATTGTCAATGTATTGGTTGTTGAATTGCTCGAAAGGCAAATCAATGTTCAATCCTACGGAAGTGGCGTTATTTAGGAAAGCTCCTTTGTTACCTGCTTCCATAATGCCCGGACCTCCACCAGTGATGATACCATACCCTTCATCTGTCAATCTTTTAGCTACATCTACCGCTAGTTGGTAATAAGGATGTTCCGCTTTGGTTCTAGCAGAACCAAAGATGGAGACGCAAGGTCCGATCTTGTTCAATCGTTCAAAGCCATCTACAAATTCGGAAATCACCTTGAACATGGTCCAAGAGTTTTCTCCTTTGAGGGTGGTCCATTGACGGGGTTTCCATAGCTCCTTCGCGTTCTTTTCTTCACTCATTGTATTGTATATTTTCTTTTTTTCAATATTGAAAACAATGTAAACTTCCTAGTAAACAGTGTTTTGAAGCCCACAAAGATAGGGGATATGTTTAATATACAAAATGTGTACCTACTTTGTTTTTTAAGCACTTATCAGACAAATTATGTAAGAATTATTTGGAAATCGATAACTATATTGATTTCCGTCAAAATAAGTAATTCGAAATGGTTTTATAAGTATATTTGTTGCTTGCTAATGATACCTAAAGTCCTTGTCATATCCGATTATCGTTCTACGCTTTCTGTCCGACCAGAAGCAGAGATGTTTATCGGTTTGTCTCGTTTAGGGGTAGATATTACTATCATGACATTTGGCGAAAGCGAATATATTCCAAAATTCGAAGAGTCTGGAATCGAAGTCATTGATTTCCATCCCCAACAAAAAATGAATAAAAGGGAAATTTCAATTATCCGTGATGAACTGATACAAGGGCAATATGATATTTTACACCTCTTTAATAATAAAGCCATTATTAATGGAATTCAAGCAGCTAAAAAGTTGGATGTGAAAATTGTTTTATATCGGGGCTTTGCCGGAAACATCAATTGGTATGATCCGATTTCCCATTTAAAATTCCTACATCCGAGGGTGGATAAAATTGTATGTAATTCGAAAGGGGTGGAAGAATATTTGCATCGACAATTATTTTTTGATAAATCAAAAACAGTTACCATCAATAAAGGCCATTCGATGGAATGGTATGAGAATGTCCCTTTGTTGGATTGGAAAAAAATAGGTATTCCTGACGATGCTTTTGTCATGGTTAATATGGCAAACAATAGACGAATGAAAGGGATTCCTTATTTATTGGAAGCGATGAAATTATTACCTGAAAATTTGCCTGTCCATTTAGTTTTAATTGGGAATAATTTGGATAGCCCAAAAAATAAAAAAATAATAAAAGGGCATACTGTAGAAAATAGAATTCATTTTCTGGGGTATCAAAAAGAACCATTGCCTTTTGTGAAATCTTCAGATGTTTTTGTTTTGCCCTCTATTTTTGGAGAATCGATCACGAAGTCTGCTATTGAAGCGATGTCTTTGGGCGTGGCACCTATATTAACGGATATTCCCGGTAATAAAGAATTAGCCATTCATGATCATTGTGCTTGGGTCGTGCCTTCTAAAAACCCTAAAAAATTAGCCGAAGGTATTTCGGTTTTATTTCAGGATACGGAAAAAAGAAATAAATTGGCAAAAAATGCCAAGGAACATATCAAGAAGAAAATCAATAATAAAGTAACGATTTTGAAAATAAAAGAACTCTACCAAGAATTAATACATGGCTGATTTAATAGAAATAAAAGCAAGGTCGGATCGGCAAGATTTTTTTAGAAAAAAATTACTTGAATATAATGCTGATTTTAAAGGTATGGATCACCAAATAGATACATATTTTAATGTGCCAAATGGTCGATTAAAATTAAGGGAAGGAAATATAGAAAACCACTTGATTCATTATCATAGGAAAAATCAAAAAGGGCCTAAACATTCCTTGGTTACATTATATGCTTCCGAACCTAAATCCAGCTTAAAAAAAATATTGAAAGACTCTTTGGGGATTTTAATTGTTGTGGATAAAAAAAGAGAAATTTATTTTATTGACAATGTGAAATTTCATATCGATATCGTGAAAGGTTTAGGTACGTTTGTAGAAATAGAAGCAATTGATCGAGATGGAAGTATCTCTAAGGAAAAATTACAAGAACAATGTGAATGTTATATCCGATTATTTGAAATTAACCCAGAAGATTTAGTCGATGTTTCTTATAGTGATTTGTTATTATCCTCAATTTAAAAAATGAACCCTTTTTTAAAAAATTTATATATCCGACAGCCTGAAAAAAAAGATGAAAATGAAATTCATCAAATATTTTCTATTGTCATAAACGATGCTTTTGATAAGGAACCAAATTTTAGTGATCCCCAAGAAATTGTGGATGAAATCCGTAATCAAAAAAATAAATTAGAATTGTTTTTCTCTAGTTCGGGAGAAGAAGAATATTTTTTATTGACAGAATATGAAAATCAAATTATAGGAACATTATCTTTTGGAAAACCGAGTGATATCATTATTAAAGAAATAGGAAAGGAAGCGATTAATTCTCCAGCCTTAAAAAGTGCTTACGTCCTCCCGAAATTCCAAAGTAGGGGCGTGGTGAAAATGCTTTTCTTTGAAATAATAAAAGAGATAAAAAGAAGAGGTCATTCTCAGTTTTATTTTGATTGCGGATATGCTCTTGCCCAGTCCTATTACCTGAAACTCTTTGGAGAACCCGAAGTTTTCTTACCTCATTGTTGGGGACAGAATTGTCATCATCGTATTTGGAAATGCAGGGTAAATGACTATCTATTGAAGTAATTTTCAATTTTTTTTGAAAATTTTTTAACATTGATAATCAGTTGTTTATGTGTTATTTAGAGCAATTTCATTTTAACATATGTAACTTTTTCTGTTTTCTGCGTAAAAAAGATGTGAGATTTGTTTTTTGGTTGTAATGTTTTCCTATCCGAGTGTTTCTCTTTATTAGACTAATTATAAGTCGTGTTTTAGATAGTGTTTACCAGAATTTTATGGGTCGTACTTGTGCCAAGCGTTATTTTCGCTGATGGGCAAGTAATTTTTTAATCGAACTGATACTATATATATGGTGACCCCATATAGGAGAGCATGGTATGTCTATGCTCGGATTTGTCCTCAGTTCAAAATCTGGTTAGTTATATGAAGAAAAATGTAACATTGAAAGCGAGGGAGACCGCAGCCACTAATTCGGATTTCTATAATCTGTTTCGTCCCATCGCACCTAGTATTGATTTAATAGGTAAGGTGGCACAGGTCATCAGTGCATTGACTGAAGGTGTAACGATCTGGTACATAACACAAAGTGAAATGGCAGGGAGTTCTAAAATTTTGTCTATTGCCGTTTCCATTATTGCGATGATTTTAGTCATTGCCGTTTTGGAATTAGGAGGTAGGAAATTCCTACAAGTCCTAACCCGAGCCATCGTGTGGAAGCGTCTTAAAAACGCTTGGTACATAGGTTTGTTCGGAATTGTTTTGGCAATTACCTTAGGAATGGGAATCCTCTCCTTTAATTTGTCAACAAATGGTATACATCATGCCTTTGTTTCGAATGTACCCGTAGTTGCGAATTTTGATGATTCTGATTTGAAAAAAGAATATCGGAATAATGTCAAGGAAATTACACGACGATTCGAAAAAGATTATGTATTAATCAAAGAGAATTATCAAGATCGGATTGCTGGTACCAAAGACAATTTTGATGCTAAAATTGAATCGGCTAAAATGAAAGTGGAACAGTACAACGCTAAGTACAAGAAGGGTGCTAAATGGGCGAAGAGCCAAGCAGAAAAACACCAAAAAATAGCCGGTACTTTGGAAATGGAAAAAACCACTTTGGTAACAGGAATCCAAACCGATCACAGTCGGAAATTGGAGGCTTGGCAAACGAAAAAAGACAAGGCGATCGAAGCAGAAAAAGAACGCATGGATAAAGCGGTGGAAAAAGGCGAAACGGCCATAATGAAAATCCACGAATCCAAGTATGTGAATGCGTCTTTCTGGGGAAATCTATTTTCTTTCTTCGTCGGATTCAGCGTAATTTTAGCATTTATTTGTATCGTGAGTGTAGAGGTATACCGAAGAGGTGCGGGCATTCAAGTCACGTACCAAGAAGAAGAAAAAGATCGGTCCATTTTGGAAATCTTTTGGTTCGGATTAAAAGCAAGGTTCGATACCTTCCTTAGACGTAAGGCAGAAAAATTTGCAAAAATTAATTCCCCGAGCTTGGGGAATAATTCGAGCATCGGGTTCAATTATCCCAAAACATTCGCTACCAACGAAACAAGGGAATTATTGACGAACAAAAATGAGGATAATCCTTTCTAAGATTCATGCTCTTAAATAAACCATGCCCCGATGCGATTTTTCGCATCGGGGTTCTTTTGTCGGATAAAAGTGGAATTTTCAATGATTCTTTAGTCTTAAACGAAAACCTAAAAAATTATTTTAAAAATATTTTTGAAACCCAGTCTAATTATTTTTTCGACTATAGAGTCTATGATCCCATGACCTTTGAAACATTCTTCAAAATCCATACTTCATCAAAATTGGCTATTCATGAAGTTTGGCAAAATTATTCAGAAGAATTATTTGATAAAAGTTATCATAACTTGTATTCGGAGGAACGGAAAATAATCTATGAAAAATATCCGTATGGTATTTTTGAAAATATTCTGGAAACAAATTAAAAAGAATATTGTTGTGATCGATATTCGATGCAAGCATCTAATTCGAATTATATGTAAATTTGTTCCGCCCAAAAGAACCATCGTTAATTAAGTAAAAAGAACAAGATATGTCAAGAAAAATAGCCATCAACGGATTCGGAAGAATTGGTCGCCTCACTTTACGCAATTTATTGAAAAGGGATGATGTAGAAGTGGTAGCCATCAACGATTTGACAGACAATAAAACACTCGCCCATTTATTCAAATACGATTCGGCACAAGGCATGTTTCCGGGAAAAATCAGTTATACGGATGAAACCATTACCATAGATGGAAAAGCCATCCATGCCTACTCCCAAAGAAATCCAGAAGAATTACCTTGGAAGGAGTTGGAGGTAGATGTGGTTTTGGAATGTACCGGTGTTTTCCGAACTCGTAAAAAAGCATCTCTTCATAAAAAAGCAGGAGCTAAGAATGTGATTCTTTCCGCTCCGGCAAAAGGAGAAGGATTCGAAACGATTGTTCTAGGCGTGAATGATCACCTCATCACCACCCAAAAAGATTATTTCTCGAACGCTTCTTGTACTACGAACTGCTTGGCTCCAGTCGTGAAAGTAATAGAAGAAAATTGGGGTTTGGTGCAAGGGAATATCACAACGATTCATTCTTATACTGCTGCACAACGCATCCAAGATGCACCACATAGTGATTTGAGAAGGGCAAGGGCAGCGGCAGTAAACATTGTTCCGACCACGACTGGAGCAGCCAAGGCATTGGGCTTGGTTCTTCCACAGTCCAAGGGGAAATTGTTTGCCATGGCAGTACGTGTGCCGGTCATTACCGGTTCATTAATCGAATTAACCGTCGTGGTCGAAAAATCAACAACAGATAAAAAAATAAATGAGGCATTCAAGAAAGCCAGCAAAAACGAACTGAAGGGGATATTGGAGTACACCGAAGCTCCAATCGTCTCAACAGATATTATTGGCAATCCCCATTCATCCATTTTCGATTCGCAACTGACAAAAGCATCAGGCAAACTGATCAAGGTAGTGAGTTGGTATGATAATGAAGCGGGTTATTCCGCTCGTTTGGCGGATTTGGCCTGTAGAGTATAAAAATTATTCCCCTTACGGGGGATGAGATAAATAATTACACCATCTACGTGAAAACTTGGATGGTGTTTTTTATTTTTGGGCAATCAAAGAGCATACGTGAAATAAGAGGAAAGGGATCGTCGTTTTTAAGTCAAAAAATAGTTATTCGGAATGGATATTAATTTTTCAGGAAAAAGAGCATTGGTACGAGTCGATTTTAATGTTCCGCTCGATAAAGAAAGTTTTAAGGTAACGGATGATACTAGAATAAAAAGGGCGTTGCCCACCATCACCCATATTTTAGAGGAGGGAGGTTCTGTAATTCTCATGTCTCACTTAGGTCGTCCCATGAAAAAATTAAAGGAGGATGGGAGCATCGACAGAGAAAGATTCACCCTCAAACATATCGTGGAGCGTCTTATCGATTTGATTGGAGTCGAAGTGAAATTTTGTGACGAAACTGTAGGGAAGAAAGCGAGTGAAATGTCTGCGGGCTTGAAACGGGGTCAGGTTATGTTACTGGAAAATACCCGTTTTAATGAGGGCGAGAAAGAAGGAGATTCTGAATTTGCCAAAGCACTGGCATCGTTGGCAGATGTATATGTGAATGATGCTTTCGGAACAGCACATCGAGCCCACGCTTCTACGACGACTGTTGCCCATTATTTTGATGAAGAACATAAAACCTTCGGATTTTTGTTGGAAAGCGAATTGAAAAACGCTTCGAGAGTTACGGATAATCCGGAACGACCTTTCGTTGCCATTGTAGGTGGAGCCAAGGTGTCTGATAAAATGTTGTTGTTGGATCGACTGATCGACCAAGTAGATACCTTGATTGTAGGCGGAGGAATGGCATACACATTCATGAAAGCCGAAGGCGGTAAAATAGGAAATTCTCTTTGTGAAGATGATCGCTTGGAATTAGCTCGTGAATTATTGGCGAAGGCCAGAAAACAGGGTGTACATTTATTACTACCTACCGATTCAGTTGTAGCCGATGCTTTTTCAAATGATGCGAATTTCAGAAATGCTCCAAGCAATTTGATCGACGAAGGTTGGATGGGCTTGGATATCGGAGTATATGCTCAAAATGAATTTTCCAACAATATCCGCAATGCAAAAACCATTTTTTGGAATGGACCCATGGGTGTTTTCGAAATGCCCAACTTTGCCAACGGAACCAAACTCATAGCACAAGCGGTAGCAGAAGCGACACAAACTGGAGCGTTCTCATTAATCGGTGGAGGAGATTCCGTAGCAGCAGTTAATATGATGGGCTTGGCTAATAAAGTCAGTTATGTATCTACCGGAGGGGGAGCGATGTTGGAATTATTGGAAGGAAAAGTTTTACCGGGGGTAAAAGCGATGTCCGTAGCCAAATTGGAAGAATTGGAGTGAAAAATGAACATCAATAAAAATTGCATTTTTAGATAAGTTCTATATGTGATTTTTTCATCAAAAAGTATTATTTCAGAAATTAAAGATAGCTTTGAAAATGGATAAGGGATTAAACTTATTTTATAATCCTTAAACTGAGTTTTAAAGATATGAAATGTCTCTTTTAAAAAGAACTCAAGATATTTTTCTGCATAAAATAAATTAATGGCATTAGATTAAAAATTCACTTTTTAAGTATTTGAAAAGTGAATTTTTGTGTTTTATCTCATTCTAGATTGCTGTAACTGGTACATAAAAGTATTGTTCTCCCGATGGTATTTCTCCGTCGTCAACTCCTTGAGTTTTATATGATAATTAATATTGGGATCTGGAACAGCAAAAGGCATAGGTGCAAGACCATCCAAATCAGGCTCTTTTAATAATAAACTGTATTTATGGGGGTGTGGTGAATCAGCAAAAAGTTTTTGATTACCCAAAACGGTTGTTTTTAAAGGTATAAGTGTGTTCTTCGAATTTTTAAAAATACTCAACTGAGGACTTTTTAGAGCATCAAATTTTAATCCTGAAGAAAACGAATTTGAAAATATTAATGGTTTTTTTTCTTCCTGGCCATAACAAAAATAAGAACAACAAAGGAATGTAAATAATAATAAAATTTTCATGGAAGGTGGTTTGATTTTGGCGAAATTAAAGCGATAGAACTAAATTAAATATAAGAAATGAGTTAATCAAATTCAAAAATCATTTTAACGCTTCTTGTAGTATGATGGTCAGTATCTTTGTTCTATCGACAAAATATATAAGAAGCCATTTCAAAAATATTTTTGAGATGGCTTCTAGACATACTAAAGATCATCTGAAAAGATATGAGATTTTTTTAAAATATCAGGAATCTTCATTCACTTCCAGACAGCCTTTAGTCTTATATTAACCTAAGAAATTTATCATTGAATTTTAGCGAACTTTCTTATTATTCTTTCCCCATTTGTTTGCATTACTATTAAATAGTATCCTTGTTCCAATCTAGAAACATCAAGTGTTTTAGTATGGTTGTCTTTTGTATTAACCGTGATTACTTCGTGCACTAATTTTCCAGTCATATCCATAATAGATAAATTAACATCAGATAATGTTTCTGTTGAAAAATTGACGGTTAGTAAATTTCTTGTTGGATTAGGAAATACATTGATGGAACTATTGTCAAGCACTTGTTGTCTAGCGAATGTATTTGGAATATTAGCAGTATTGAATCTTCTAATAGGAGAAGCAAGTGCAAAGTCCCATGTGCCACAATAAGGTCTTACAATATATTCATATACAGTATTCGGTGCTAGAAAGTGTAACGTTTTTTCAGAGTTCAATGCTCCTATACGTGTCCATGATGCTGTTCCTTGTATTCTGTAGTGGACATCCCATCTGACTTGGTTAGGAAGAGCATCCCAAGTAATACGGCACTTGGCTGGAGCCATTAATTCATGTTGAATATTTGTAACAGGAGTACATTCAGAGCAATCTAAACGGTTTATAGTTATAAAATCGTTTGTTATGTCTTCGCAATCCTCGTCTGCGAGTGTGGAGATGTGCTGGCCTGCCACGGGGCTTGTAGTTCCTGAGTAATTCCATCCCCAGATTCTGCACTCGCCCGCCGGAGCCCCACTGAGGTCGAGAGTGCTTCCGTCGTCAGAATTGTGAGTTGCGAGAATGTTGTCATTGTTGTCAGTGATGATATACCAATAAGAAAGGTTGGGGGCTGAGGTGGAGTGAACGACATCGAAGACGATGTTACCCGCACAGTTGGCATAAGAAGTGCTTCCGTCCATGAGCGTGAGTGTACCACCGTCTGGCGTTTCCCTATAAACCGGAATGAAGGTATCCGAAATGTCTTCGCAATCCTCGTCTGCGAGTGTGGAGATGTGCTGGCCTGCCACGGGGC
>JAHDDR010000099.1:13181-17180 GCA_020629255.1 Saprospiraceae bacterium
TAAGAAGTGCTTCCGTCCATGAGCGTGAGTGTACCACCGTCTGGCGTTTCCCTATTTACAGTTATTCCATTGGA
The DNA here is from genome assembly GCA_020629255.1 of Saprospiraceae bacterium. Classification (GTDB taxonomy): domain Bacteria; phylum Bacteroidota; class Bacteroidia; order Chitinophagales; family Saprospiraceae; genus JAHDCE01. Next base: position 13,256 of record JAHDDR010000099.1, read on the forward strand.
TAAACCATAGCATCCTCCTAACTGTGAGAGATTATTTCCAACCATATTCCCTGTAAGATCATTCTCATATTGGATATGCCAAATGATACAAATGCCAACACCTGCACCATCCAAATCAAACGGAGGGCCAGGAGGCATCCCAAGAATGTTATTCATATTATCCGTGATAATCCAACCTGAGTTGGTACCTGAAGCATTGGAAACCATTACATCTATAGGATCGCCAACTCCATCAACACATATATTGGTATTATCCATTGTGCTGATCATTCCTCCATCAGCATCACATTGAGCCTTAAGAGATAAACTACTTATAAACAAGATAGTCATCATTAAAATAGATTGTAGTTTACTCTTGGTCATGAAAAAAACTAAGCTCTGCCATAGCTTGTAATTCGTTAGTTTTAAATTGTTAATTACCATTGTTAAAGATTTTAGAAAGTTTGAAAAATAATGACAATAGCAAATATATACGTTGGATATAAATAAAGGTAAACTACAAATGAAGCTCAACTTATCTGATTGATAAATAAGTAGTTATGAAAGATGGTTTATCACAATAGTATCACAATAGTATCACTAAATTATACCTTTAATTTCTTGTCAAATATAGAGTGTGACGAAAAAACATAGAAGAATATCACAAAAATGTAACGGGCCGAACCAGACGACATAAAGGACAATTTGAGTGTCCGCCATTTTACATATTGTGACTAAGTTTAAAATATAGGGTATTAGTCTTAATATTTGGATTTAGGAGAGCAAATTTTATGTTTAAAGTTCGTTATTTATTTGAGTAACATTTTATACGGTCAATGGCTCTTGGGTAGATAAGGAACCCTGATTCCAATGCTTAATCAAAAAACTCCAAAATAAGATGCAAACAGAAAGTATTATGATTCTGGTTTCGAAGGAAAGTTGGCTGGAAATCATTTGATAAAAAAGAAAAATATTTCCTAAACTATGGAAGGCTGCCGCTGCCAACACAGATTTTGTTTTTTGAGTGATACCATAAATGCCGTAGCTGGCAAAAATCAAAGTAGCCCAAATGAAGATTTGTGTAAAATTAAAACCGGAAGTGATGAACCACCAATGCCATAAATACCAAGCACTACCGGTAATTAAAGCAATGGTAAAGGGAGATGATTTTTTGAATTCTCCTTGTAAATATCCTCTCCATCCATACTCTTCTAAAAAAGCATAAATCATTAAAATACCACTTAAAATAAAACCCATGAAATGAGGGTCAAATCCATATTCATTGGGTATGCCATGAAGCGTTAATAATAAAATAGGTAGACTAACCATAGCCATGCTTTTTAAAGGGTCAGTCCCCAAAATACTGATTTCTCTTTTTTCTTTGAAGAACCGAAATGCTACTAACGCTCCTAATAAGGGACCCATTCCGATAAGCAATCCTTTGCTCACATGTAGTACGAAGGAAGAATTGATAGTTGTAAACCAAGTAGGTGGAATAACCTTAAAGTAAAATGAAATAGAAAAGGCAATAATAAGATACAATACAACTCTTTTTGAACGATCCATAATCTTGATATTTTTTGATGAATAAATAATTCTTGATACAAGATTAAGTCGAGATCTTATCTGGAGCAAATAGGAGGGATAGAAAGGAGTTTGTAGGGATAACTGGCAATAAATAGGGCTGTTTGGGAAATTTATGGGATGTTCAGGAAGGATTTTATGATAGGAATATAGGATCGGGAAACGGGAACTATTCCAGCATCATTCTTTAAAAAGATTTCATATCCTCTCGAATTTCCATCCACCTTTTCGATTTGATTCAAATTAATGATGAAGGAGCGATGGCATCTTACAATGGAAGAACAATCCTGTACTTGCTCCAAAATATTTTTTAATGTGGTTCTTAATATTTTTTTGGAAACAACACCGTTATCCGAATAAATTAGAGTTACATAATTAGCAGAACTTTCGGCAAAGTAGAATTCTTTTTCTATGAAAAGAAATTCCTCCTTTTTATTATCAGATTGGAGCGAAATGCTTTCTTCTATAGAAGGTTCTTCTTTTTTTTCTGTTTGAATAATAGAATTGATTTGCCCGACTTCCATTAAATGTTTTTTTAATTTCCGATTGTAATTCAATAACACCGAAAAAATAATGGGCAGCGCTCCAAAAGCAATCACATTGAACCAAATGGTGAAGAAAGAAGACCATGAAGGATCCATGAGGGATTGCCAGATATTAACGCCATAACATCCGACACTGATAAAAAATAACAATAAAAAAAGTATTAGAAATTCTTTGCCTACCGTCCAATGATCTTCTTGGTAGAAGGAAGGGAAAATAAGGCGTCCTACTTGGGAAACCAAAAGAAAACAAATAAGATGGATAAGGGCATATAAACCAACCAAAGGCAATAAATGTTCCCAAGGAAGGCGTCCCAATCCGAATGGACGGAATACCATGAAAAAGATGGCAGCAAAGATCGATATGCCTATGGCATTTTTTAGCCCTTGTCCGAAATTCGGATCGGAGGGATAGGGTTGATTGAAAAAGGATAACATACAACAAAAGTATTCATTTCCCCTAGGATAGAAAATTTAATACACTGTAACCTAAGTTAGTTAAAATTTTGAGAGGTGAATTTTGTTCCAAATCAATGACCGCCCGCAGCCTAATAGCCTTAGTTATTAAGGTGAGGACGAGAAGCAGAGTTGGGACAAAAGACACTTTCAAAAGTTAATATTATTTAGGTTACCGTGTATTTAACAAGCTTACAACAACATTTTAACCTATTTGCAACCCAATACAAGTATTTTTGCCGTTATTATTGAAACACAGAACTAGAGGAATCTAGTTTTGTTATGAATACAGAGAAACGAAAAGAATACATATGAAAAATCTGATGATCATTTGCTTGTCCCTATTCATGATGGGAAGTCTTGTAGCCCAAGAAGAATCCAAGGGACAATTCACCACGAAGGGAGAATATGATCCGGCGGCTAGAAAGGTGCTGGATCAACTCAAAGCAAAATATGATACCTTCAAAGCTTTGGAGGTGGATGTAACCCTCAAAATTGAAATTCCGGAATCCGACGTACAAATCCAAAAAGGAAAGATGGTTCAAACCGGTGATAAATACCGAATCGAAATGGGAGATAATATCATCCTTTCCGATGGTGAAACGGTCTGGACCATCATGAAAGATGCGGAAGAAGTTCAAATCACAGATGCGGAACCATTGGAAGATGAAGAAGAAAGCATCATGATGTCGCCCAAGGATTTGATGGGCATTTATGAAAATGGAGAATATGTCTATGCTCTAACCAATGAAGTTAGGAGAGAAGGCAAATTGCTCCAACAAATAGAATTCAAGCCCATCGATCCGGATTCCGAATACTTCAAAATCCGTATTAATGTAGATAAGAAGAATCAAATTATTGATAGCATCAAGATCTTTTCGAAAGATGGCTCTCGGTACACCCTTACTATTGATGATTTTTCTCCGAACAAGATCTATGAAACCAAATATTTCAAATTTAGTGACGAATTGTGCGAAGGCTGCTCCCTAGAAGATTTGCGATTCTAAAAGTAGGATATGAAGAAAAATACGGATAAACATGAGTCATCCCGAATTTTCATTTATTTGGAAATTCGGGATTTTTGTATAGAATATTGATTTAAAGGGCTTTAAATTACTTTTTCTATAGCATAGAGAATAAATTCCGTTAATGAATGAATGATTTTTACGGAGTAAAATGAATATCTGGTAGATATTCAAATGAATGAACCGCTAGCGGATGCCCGAAGCCGTGGAGGGATTTTAGGAATTTAAGAATGGTTTTCGACCAGAGGGAGAAAAATGCCTTAGAAAAAGCGCACTTTTTTGCTTCGTTTTTTGTGCGAGCAAAAAATGAAGAGTACCCAATTCAAAAGGTTGACAATT
>JAHDDR010000003.1:0-5029 GCA_020629255.1 Saprospiraceae bacterium
ACACTTCGGCTGATGAGGTACAGCCATTATCGGCATCCGTAACAATGACCGTATAAGTACCCGGAGCCGTAACCACCAATGTACTATTTATGGACAGATCATCCCACTCATAACTCAAATTACCCTGACCCGTCGATATACCGGCATCTAAAGTTATACTCGTGATGGAACATGTCAGTTCTGATGAGCTTGGATTGATACTGGCAGTCGGTTCTAATATATCTTGTGTGATGGTCACTTCGGCTGATGAGGTACAGCCATTATCGGCATCCGTAACAATGACCGTATAGGTACCTGGAGCCGTAACCACCAATGTACTATTTATAGACAGATCATCCCATTCATAACTTAACATGCCTTGACCCGTCGATACACCAGCGTCTAAAGTAATACTTGTTATATCACAAGTCAGTTCGGGGAAATCTCGACTAATATCCGCTGTCGGTTCTAATATGTCTTGTGTGATGGTTACCTCTGCTGATGAGGTACAACCATTGTCCGAATCTGTAACAATGACCGTATAGGTACCCGGAGTCGTAACCACCAATGTACTATTTATGGACAGATCATCCCATTCATAACTTAACATGCCTTGACCCGTCGATATACCCGCATCCAAAGTAATACTTGTTATATCACAAGTCAGTTCGGGGAAATCTTGACTAATATCCGCTGTCGGTTCTAATATGTCTTGTGTGATGGTTACCTCGGCCGATGAGGTACAGCCATTATCCGAATCGGTAACGATAACGGTATAAGTGCCCGGAGACGTAACCACCAATGTACTATTTATGGAAAGATCATCCCATTCATAACTCAAATTACCCTGACCCGTCGATACACCTGCATCTAAGGCCACACTTGTAATACTACATGTCAGTTCTGATGAGCTTGGATTGATATCGGCAGTCGGTTCTAATATATCTTGTGTGATGGTTACCTCTGCTGATGAAGTACAGCCATTATCCGAATCGGTAACGATAACGGTATAAGTGCCCGGAGACGTAACCACCAATGTACTATTTATGGAAAGATCATCCCATTCATAACTCAAATTACCCTGACCCGTCGATACACCTGCATCTAAGGCCACACTTGTAATACTACATGTCAGTTCTGATGAGCTTGGATTGATATCGGCAGTCGGTTCTAATATATCTTGTGTGATGGTTACCTCTGCTGATGAAGTACAGCCATTATCCGAATCGGTAACGATAACGGTATAAGTGCCCGGAGTCGTTACCACCAATGTACTATTTATCGACAGATCATCCCACTCATAACTCAAATTACCCTGACCCGTCGATACACCTGCATCTAAGGCCACACTTGTAATACTACATGTCAGTTCTGATGAGCTTGGATTGATATCGGCAGTCGGTTCTAATATATCTTGTGTGATGGTTACCTCTGCTGATGAAGTACAACCATTATCCGAATCGGTAACAATGACCGTATAAGTGCCCGGAGAAGTAACCACCAATGTACTATTTATCGACAGATCATCCCATTCATAACTCAGATTACCTTGACCTGTTGATGCTCCTGCATCTAAAGATATACTGGCAACATTACAATTCAATTCAGCAGAACTTGGATTAATAACTGCAATGGGTGGAGTAATGTTTTCATTTAATATATATGTAGCAATAGAAATACACCCAGCCTGATCTGTTACAGTAACGCTGTATGTATTCGGAGAAGTTACAGTAATATTATCGGCTATTGAACCACCCTCACTCCATAAATAATCCAAAGTTCCTGTTCCTCCAGAAGCTGATACTGTTAGTGTTGCACTAGATTCGCTACAATTTAATTCAACAATGGATGATGTAATATTTGATGTTGGAACTGATGGTGATTGAGTTAATGTAACAGAGGATGTAGCCGTACATCCATTGTCATCATCAGTTATAGTTACTGTATAAATTCCAGCTCCTGTTACTGTATTAATTGCCGTGACAGCAAAATTACTCCATTCATAACTTAATGTTCCTTGACCTATCGAAATTCCAGCATCTAAATCTATACTTGTAACAGTACATGTAAACTCCGTTCCTGATGGATCAATATTGGCTGTTGGTGATAATACATCCTCAGTAATGGTTACACTTGATGTAGAAATACATCCGTTAGCATCTTCTACTGTAACAGTATATGTACCTATACTAGTAATAGTAATCGAAGGATCGCTTGATGGTGAAGACCATGAAAATGTTAGAGGAGCCACTCCTGTTGATGCACTTGCATCCAAAACAATGTCTGTAACACTACAAGTCAATTCGGTTGTTAGGGATGTTAAAGAAACAGAAGGAGGTGTAACAGATTGACCTATTATAATACTTTCTTCTGCCGTACATCCATTCACACTATCTGTAACGGTTACAGTGTATGCACCTGGAGTTGTGACACTTATAATACTTGTAATGGCACTATTATCACTCCATTGATAACTCAAACTCCCTTGACCTAAAGAACTACCAGCATCCAAGTCTATACTAGTAAGAGAGCATGTCAATTCTGTATCAGAAGGGATGATACTCGCTACAGGTGGAGTCAAATTATCTCCAATGGTTATCGAACCTGTTACAGTACATCCATTATCATCATCTGTTACAGTAACAGTATATGTTCCGACTGATGTTACATTTACATCTGCATTCGTGTCTGATGCTCCTGTACTCCATTGATAAGTCAAATTACCTTGCCCTACAGAAGTACCCGCATCCAGTATCATATCCAAAATGGTACATGTCAGTTCCGTCTCAGATTGAGTGATATTTACGGTGGGGTCATTTGTATCTTCTGTTATTTCTAATGACATTGAAGCTGTACAACCATTATCGTCATCAGTAACAGTTACAGTATAAAAACCTGGGGTCGTCACAGTTAATATGCTATTCGTTGAACTCAGTAAATCACTCCATACATAACTAAGGCTACCTTGTCCCATAGAAATTGAAGCATCAAGGTCTACACTTGGAATGGCACATGTTATTTCTAATGATGATGGTAATATATCGACTGTTGGAGGAGTATCATCTAATATTAAATTAATGGTTCCCAAGGCCGTACACCCATTAGCGGCATCGGTAATCGTAACGGTATAAGCTCCTGCTGAAGTTACAATAAAGGTAGGGTTATTATTGCCTCCTCCCCAATCATAACTCAATGCTCCCACACCACTGGAATTACTTGCATCTAAGGTAATACTCGAAGTATCACACGTAAATTCTATAGCTGATGGTATAATTGATGCTATGGGTATATCTGCATCTTGATCAATAAAGACAGATATTGAGGAAGTACAACCATTTGCCCCATCTGTAACTGTAACAGTATAGTTTCCAGGACTAGAAATTGTTGTATTCTCGTTAAAAGTGTTATCGCTCCATTCGTAACTTAATTGCCCCTGGCCAGAAGAACCCGATGCGTCTAGAATGATTGAAGTATTGGCACAGGTTAATTGAGAAGCCGAAGGAATAATCTCACTGGTTGGTTCATCAATGTTTTCTCCAATGGCTATGGAACCTGTTGCAGTACACCCGTTATCATCATCCGTAACTGTAACGGTATATATTCCTGTTGAAGTAATATTCAAATCTGCATTTGTATCGGTAGCTCCTGTACTCCATTGATAAGTCAAATTACCTTGTCCCAAAGAAGTACCTGCATCCAGTGCCATATCTAAAATGGTACAAGTGAAATCAGTTTCAGATTGTGTAATATTTACAGTGGGTTCATTTGTATCTTCTGTTATTTCTAATGACATTGAAGCTGTACAACCATTATCGTCATCAGTAACAGTTACAGTATAAAACCCAGGTGTACTTACGGTTAAAGTACTATTTGTACTTCCTAAAACATCATTCCATTCATAACTCAATACACCTTGCCCTAAAGAACCACTGGCATCTAAATCAATGCTAGTATTAGCACAAGTTAATTCTGTAGATGAAGATGTGATATCAGCGGTCGGGGCAGCATCATCCAGTATTAAATTAATAGTCCCTAATGCTGTACATCCATTATCCGAATCAGTGATCGTAACCGTATAAGTCCCTGCGGCAGTTACTACCAACGTAGAATTGGTATTGCTATTTCCCCAGTCATAATTAATCACACCTGTGCCCGTAGAGCTACTGGCATCCAAGATAATACTAGAAGTATCACAGGTGAATTCTAACGCCGACGGAATAATCATTGCAACTGGTATATTTGCATCTTGATTAATTGTGACTGATATGGAAGAAGTACAACCATTTGCACCATCTGTTACAGTAACAGTATAAGTTCCTGGACTCGTAATATTCGTATTATCTGCAAAAGTGTTATCACTCCATTCATAACTTAGTGTGCCTTGTCCTGTTGAAATACTTGCATCAAGATTAATCGTAGTATTTGTACAAGTTAACTGGGATGTTGAAGGGTTAATTGCACTTATCGGGACGTCTATATTTTCTCCCATGGTAATTGATCCTGTAGCTGAACACCCTGTTACCGAATCTGTAATTGTCACTGAATATGTCCCTGTTGAAGTTACATTTAATGTACTATTCGTTGATGCATCATCCCATTCATAATCCAATGGGTTAATAGAAATGGAATTCCCTGCATCTAGTGTAATAGGATTATCTATACAGTTCAACACTGGTGCAGATGGATCTATAACAACTACTGGAGCAGGAATTACTGTTATTATTTGAGAAACAGATTGTTCATTACCACAACCATCTGCATAAGTCCACGTTCGTGTAATTGTTTCTGGAGCAGTATTCCCATCCGAAAGATCTACACCACCAATTAATCCAGTTCCATCACAGTTATCCGTCCAAGTTAAATCTATCATATCAGGTACATTACCCTCACAAACGGTAACATCTTGTGGAGGAGAACCTAAAACAGGATCTTCAGTATCGTGGATTGTAATAATTTGCGTCGCCGTTCCCACATTTCCGCAGCCATCCGTATAGGTCCAGGTACGCGTGATCGTCTCAGGGCAACTCAGTCCGTCGCTCGCATCGCTTTC
>JAHDDR010000003.1:5129-7635 GCA_020629255.1 Saprospiraceae bacterium
CGCCGATACAGGCATAGGTGATATCAGCGGGAGGAGCGGCGAATACCGGATCCTCGGTGTCGTGGATCGTAATAATTTGAGTCGCCGTCCCCACATTTCCGCAGGCGTCCGTATAGCTCCAGGTACGCGTGATCGTCTCAGGGCAACTCAGTCCGTCGCTCGCATCGCTTTCCGTTACGCTGCCGCTGCCGTCACAATTGTCCGTCCAACCCAAGCTGATGTTCGTAGGTAGGTCGCCGATACAGGCATAGGTGATATCAGCGGGAGGAGCGGCGAATACCGGATCCTCAGTGTCATTAGCTGTTAGAGGAATAGAAGAGAGATTACAACAATTGGCAATGCAATCTATTCCGCTAATTGTGGGTGGGTTTGTAGGAGCACCTCCAGATGTTTCATAATTATAACTATAGATGAGATAATTAGTACCACAAGTATTTGACAATGTAAATTGACCATTATCATCTATCCCAACAATATCATCTCCATCCACCAATAAAAAGGTTTGAGTATATCCAGCATCTGTATTATTTCCTGTTGCATCTGCATCAATTGAGGCCCCTGGGCAAACAGGGCTGGTAATATTTGTAACCGTTCCTGCATTAGCATCACAACAATTATAAGGGACATTAACAGGAAAATCACAATCAGCAGGTAATAAAACCAAGTCAGTATATAAAATATCAACAGAAGTCATTGTTACATCAGCAGTCCACTCGCCATCTGCCAAAGAACCCGGATTTCCTGGAACAAAAGTTACATCTGTTGTTTGGGGAAATCCATATGAAAATGCGTTGGGATATACATAAACTTCGATTTGGCTGTTTTCATCAAAAGGAGAAACACCTGCTGCTAAGATATCTGCTTCAGTTAATGTAACTGAACCATTAAAAGGAGGTGTAGAAACGGCTGGATTTGTAGCTGCATCATAAATAATAATACCATCGACGACTATAGTTACCCAATAATATGGATCTTGACCAGGGTCAATATTATGCGTATAATTATCTACTGATACTGTAAAAGTGGCATTGTCCACCAAACCTCCTAAACCTGGGGCATTCCAAGTTAATAATTGTGAATTATCTGTTCCACCAAATGGACTATCTACAGGTCCTCCCGACACCGCATCATTCGCTCCACCTATATCTGTACTCGTTTCCTGATATGGCACTAAGCCCCCTGCTGTAGAGCAACAATCCGAGGACCCTGGACCAACATAAATCACTGAATACTCTGCTGTTCCTGACTGCCCCGAGACTGGTGCTGTTACTTCTGTTACATTAACTTCAGAAGATGTACAGTCATTTAAGTAAGTGTAAGTAGGGACACAAGTTAATGGATCGATTGTGATTGTTACTAAATCTGTAGCATCGGTTGGAATTTCAGGAGCTACAGATACATTCACAGAACCTGTTGTAATGATTGTACTTGTTAAATCACATACAATTTCGTAAGTGATAGTTTGATTTTCGGGTTGGCATATGTTTGTTGTTGACAACAGAAAATTATGGTTAGGTACGCCACAAGCCCCTAAACTTTCAGATACGATTGTACCATCTGGTTCTGTCCAATTAACAGTAACAGATGAAGCACCAAAAACGGAAGGAACCAGTCCCCCATTGGTTCCAGAACCGTAATTGGTTCCAGAATCAAAAAGAACACTGCCATCCGAAGCATCAGTAACTATAACTTGGCAACCTCCATCCCCATAAGAATCTTCTACAAAAATGGAGAAGGACGTACCTTCAACAGAAGGATCAAGCGGCCCTATGGTTACATTATATGTACTATTGTCTCCATAAGCCGGAGTTCCTCCATTCTCTACCGTATTACCTGATGTATTACTGTCCATATACCATGACAACTCATCTCCCCAATTATCTGTTATGATTTCAACATTCATTTGTATTATTCCTGGACAATTATCTAGCGGTACAGTTACATTAAATGGCTGCTCACCACAAGCCGTTGGATCTGCTACATGAGATAAATATGTTGGGCATTGGGATTGATCCGGATCACATGTATATGGGACATTGACTGAAAAATCACAATTAGCTGGGCTTGGAAGCAGTTCTGTATATACAATATCAACAGAAGTCATTGTAATATCTGCAGACCATTCACCATCTGCCAATGATCCCGGATTTCCCGGTACAAAGGTTACATCTGTTGTTTGGGGGAAACCATACGAAAAAGAATTAGGATATACATAGGCTTCAATTTGGCTGTTCTCATCAAATGGATTTACACCGGCGGCTGCGATATCAGCTTCGGTGATGGTTACTGCTCCACCAAAATTAGCATTAGATGCCTCATCGTACACAATAATCCCATCAACAACTATGGTTACCCAATAATAGGGATCTGTTGTTGGAGGAAAATTATAATCATAATTATTTACTTCTAAAGTAAAAGAGGCCGCACTTACCAAACCTCCTTGGCCGGGGGCACCCCAAACTAAAAGAATTATTTGTAACTCCAAAAGGGCTGTCTACTGGTCCGG
>JAHDDR010000003.1:7645-16361 GCA_020629255.1 Saprospiraceae bacterium
GGAGGAAAATTATAATTATAGTTTGTTACTTCCAAAGTAAATGAAGCTGTACTGACTAAACCACCTTGCCCGGGGGCACCCCAAACTAAAACTTCCGAATTATTTGTACCTCCAAAAGGGCTGTCTACGGGTCCGGCAGATACTGGGTCATTAAATCCACCAATATCTGTACTTGACTGTTGGAAAACCTGCACCGGTCCTCCCGTAGAACAACAATCGGTCGAGCCGGGTCCAACATAGGTTACATTATATGTTGCCGTTCCAGAATTTCCGGTCACAGGAGCCACCCCTTCGGTTATAGAGACTTCTGCTCCTGTACAATCATTCAAATAAGTATAAACCGGCGTACATGATGCTGGATTAATTGTTATGGAAACCAGGTTGCTTGCGTCGGTTGGCACTTCTGGAGCTACTGTAATATTAATACTTCCAGAGGTAAGAACAGCACTGGTCGCATCACAAATTACTTCATAAGAAACCGTTTGGTTTTCTGTTTGGCAATAACCCGATGTTGTAAGATAAAAATTATAATTCGGCACTCCACAAGCCCCTAGGTTTTCAGTGATTACCGTACCATCCGGTTCCGTCCAATTTACAGTTACTGTAGAAGCACCAAAAACGGTAGGTGCCATACCTGCATTCGTTCCGGTACCATAATTCGTTCCCGAATCGAAAAGAATGTCTGCATCGGCAGAATCAGTAACAATGACTTCACAACCGCCATCATCTCCGGCATCTTCAACAAAAACGGTGTATGAAGTTCCATCTACAGCAGGATCCAAAGGACCAACCACAACATTAAAAGTAGAATTATCTGCATAACCCGCATTGGGCCCGCCGCCGCCACCTTGATTTCCACCATCTGCAATAACATTGCCCGTTAAATTACTTACGATATACCAATATAATTCTTCGCCTGATCCATCCGTAGTAATATCAACTTCCATTTGAATGAATCCCGGGCAATTGCTCAAAGGAACATTGACATTATAGGCTTGATTTCCACAAGCGGTTGCATTGGCCACTTCTGCGCCATAAGATGGGCATTGAGACATTGCTGAATTTATAAAAGTTATACTAAATATTAAAATAAGACATACGTCTATGGTTTTTGAATTTAGTATTGTTTCAAAAATTGAATGGATAGTAGAATTCCTTTTCATATTTACTAGAATAAATATTAAAAAATGATTTTTGCCTTTTATGAGGGATCAAATGGATTGGAAAATTGCCTTAATTAAAATTTTAATGCCACAATTAATTACATTAAAACCTTTAATTTAGCTAAAAAAAAGAAGAAAAAGAATTTTGTTCCAACTATCATTACAATTAGAACTATTAGAATATAAGATTTTTTTTCATAAAGCTTATTCTAAAACCTCAAAAAACAAAATACAACACACTAACAATCAATATATTATAAAATTCATCGGTTTTGCGACATTTAATATTGGACTCTTTTACAGTATAAGAGAATGGAATTAATGTTTACCTTTCCAAATATTTTAGAGAACTATCCACCCTCACATTATGACTATTCATACTTCATTTTGAACCATTCGCATTAGCCATCCGTCATATAACTTCCATAAGACCAACACAAAATGACTCATAAAAAACTATAAACCAACTATTTACATCAAAACATAATTTAAACAAGGATGCGCTATTTAAATAAAATTCATTCTTGTTTAAATCTATTTTAAATCTCCCTCTAGATTATTATATTTGTTACAGAGAGAAAACAAAATGTAAAAACGATGGAAAACAAACTCATTTTTGAAAGCAAACACTCAAAAATATACCAATCTGATAGTAATGAGTGGAATAAAAGGGTTCTTCTTAAAGTCTTGAATTATGATTTCCCTTCCCCTTCTGAAATCAAACAATTTTATCATGAATTTGATTTCACACATGAATTGGACAGCAAAATCATTCGTAAAGCGCTGAAGAAAGCTAAATACCAAGGCAAACATTGCATGTATTTCGAATGGGTGAATGGGCAAGATCTAAGAAGCATACTTCAAGAAAAATCTCTGGATATTCAAGAGTTTTTGATTTTGGCTATCAACATGGCAAAGGCGGTCGGCGAGTTACACCAATTGGGAATCATACACAAAGATTTGAATCCCAGTAATGTCATTATTACTTCGGAAAATAATGCCGTACAACTTATTAGTTTTAATGTAGCTACTAAAATCAATTTAAAAGAACAAAATTTGGGCAACCCGGAACATTTATCCGGCACCCTACCTTATATGTCTCCTGAACAGACCGGACGAATGAACCGGTATGTTGATTACCGTGCAGATTTATATTCACTAGGGGTTACTTTTTATGAAATGTTAGTGGGTGAAACGCCATTCCAAACACAAGATGCTTTAGAAATGGTACACTGGCACATTGCTGTTGAACCTACCCCACTCCTAGTACATGATAATAATATCCCTAAAGCTATTTCTGATATTATCCAAATCTTATTGGCTAAAAAAGCTGAAGATAGATATCAATCTGCTGCGGGACTCAGACATGATTTAGAACAATGTCTTACATCAATAAAAGAGTCTGGAAAAATTAACGACTTTGAGTTGAGGACGCGTGATTTTTCTGGAAAGTTTTCCTTGCCTCAAAAATTATATGGCCGTGATAATGAAATTAATTTAATTGATCAACATTTTATTAAAGCAGCCGAAGGCTCATTGGAAGTTGTTTTTGTAGGAGGTTTTTCCGGTACCGGAAAATCTGTTTTGGTCAGAGAATTATATCAACCGGTTACAGAAAATAAAGGGTATTTTATCGAAGGAAAATTCGACCAATACCAAAGAGCTGTTCCATACTATGCGTTCCTTCAGGCATTTAATTCTTTCATTGACATTCTCCTTACGGAGGATTCTGAAAAATTAGAGAAAATCCGTCAAGAATTAATCAGCAATTTAGGGGATGAAGGAAAAGTATTAACCAATGTACTCCCTTCTTTAGAATTAATTATCGGACCACAAAAAGAAGTTCCTGAATTAGGAGGTGAAGAAACCCAAAATCGTTTTAATTATTTGTTCAGGAAATTCGTTATGACTTTGGCAACCGAAGAACATCCGATTGCATTATTTATCGATGACTTACAATGGGCAGATTCTTCCTCTCTCCGTTTATTGGAAAATTTATTAACCGACCCTCACAGTAAATATCTTTTATTCGTTGGAGCCTATCGGGATAATGAAGTAAGTACAACCCACCCCTTTATCACAACAACTGAAGAAATCAGAAAAATAAAAAAAGATATTTGTGATATTACCATTGGAAATTTGTCATTAGAAAATCTCAATCACCTAGTTGCAGATGCTTTATTGAAAGATGAAAAAGATTGTTTTTCCTTGGCAAAATTAGTACATGGAAAAACCTTAGGAAATGCATTTTTCACCGTTCAATTCTTAACCTCATTATATGAGGATAGGCTTTTACAATTTAATCATGATAATCATGAATGGGAATATTCATTAAAAGAAATCGAAGAAAAAAACATTACGGATAATGTGGTAGAATTGATGGCAGGAAAAGCAAAAAAATTGCCTTCCGATTCTTTGGATGCTTTAAAATACGCCGCGTGCATAGGTAGTAGTTTTGACTTAGAAACCATTTCCATTTTTCAAGAAGGAGATTCGGAAAAAACCAGAAAATATTTACAAAATCCTTTAGGAGAAGGAATGATTTTCCCTAGAGGGCATGGATTTAAATTTACCCACGACAGAATTCAACAAGCGGTATATTCTTTGATTTCTGATAATGAGAAGGATCAGATGCATTTAAGGATCGGGAGATTATTATTGGAAAAAAATGATGAAGAACATCAAGAAAAACATTTATTCGATATTGCCAATCATTTAAATTCAAGTGTAGCCTTGATTCAGGATGAATCCGAAAAACAAAAATTATGTGAATTAAATTTAAAGGCCGGAATAAAAGCGAAGGAAACATCAGCCTTCCAATTAGCTTTTGATTATTTAAAAGCAGGCATCAATTTATTACCTAAAAATTCATGGAACGACCAGTATGAAACAACCTTTAATTTATACGCTTTGGCTGGAGAAACGGCCTACATGAATGCTGATTTCGAAGCTATGAATTATCACATCGATATTGTTCTTGAAAAAGCCAATAACTTGATGGATAAGGTAAAACCTTATGAAATTAAAATCTTAGCCTTTAAAGCAGAAAATAAATTAATTGATGCCATAAACACAGGTCTTGAATTTTTAGAACAACTCGGCGAAAAATTTCCCAAAAAACCAAACATGCTACATGTGATGGGTGCCTTGGCAAAAACCAAGTATAAATTACGGGGAAAAGACACCGAATATTTATCCAATTTACCTCCCATGGCCAACGAGAATAAAATCGCTGCCATGAGGATTATCGCCGATATCGCCTCATCCAGTTATTGGGCAACGCCTACTTTATTTCCGCTGCTGATTTTAAGAATGGTACAAATGTCATTAAAATATGGAAACACGGCTGTATCAGCATTTACTTTTGCGACATATGGTGTTATTTTATGTGGCGTTTTAGGGCAAATGAAACAAGGTTATGAATTCGGAAAATTAGGATTGAACCTTTTAGAAAAATTAAATACCAAAGAATGGAAAACACAAATCTTTAATCCCATTTATGCTTTAATTGTTAACTGGAATGAGCATATTGATGAAACCCTAAAACCGCTACAGGAGTCTTATCATGTTGGTTTGGAAACGGGAGCCATTGAGTTTGCCTGTATTAATACGAACATATATTGCATACATTCATTTTTGAGTGGAAAAAGATTAAAAAGACTAGAACAAGAAGCTAAAGCGTATAGTGAGAGTTATTTCCGTTTCAAACAAGAAACCAACTACAATTACAACGAAGTTTATCGACAAGGCATGCTGAATTTCCTAGGTCGATCCGAAGATCCATTAATACTAACGGGTAGTGCATACAATGAAGAAAAAATGATGGCTCAAAATGTAGAACGGAATGATAAGACCGGATTATTTTTCCTTCATTTTAATAAATTAATTCTTTGTGCCGTTTTTGGAGATCATAACAATGCACTGCATCATGCAACCGAGTCGAGAAAATTGATCGAAGCCGTTTTAGCCAAATTCGAAATCCCCAACCATCATTTTTATGAAGCATTAACCATGCTTGCCCTTTACTCAAAATCCAACGAAAAAAGAAAATTAATGGGTCGAGTAAACAAGACCATCAAACAAATGAGAAAATGGGCCAAAGATGCTCCTGAAAATTTCCAACACAAGCACGATTTAATTTTAGGTCACAAAATGTTGGTTCTTGGAAAAGAAGAAAAAGGCATACAATTAATTGAAGAAGCCATCGCAGGTGCCAGCAAACAAGATTTCATACATGAAGAAGGCGTTGCCCATGAAATTCTGGGTAATTTTTATTTGAAAAAACAAGCAGAGAAATTAGGAAAAAAACACATCAAGGCTTCCTACAATGCGTTTAGAGAATGGGGAGCACAAGCGAAACTTTTTCAAATGGAAGGAAATTATCCTGAATATCTTTCAGAAATCAATGAAGACAGAAGTTCAATGCAAATGGCAGGAGGAGGAATGGAAACGTCCACCATTTCTGGAAAAAGTACTTTTTTAGATATCAATACTCTATTAAAAACATCTTCTACCATTTCGAGTGAAATCGTTTTAGAAAAATTATTAAAAACCCTTCTAAAAATTGTAATAGAAAATGCAGGAGCAGATAGAGGTATTTTAATTTTGGAAGACAAATCTGAATATTTAATTCAAGCCGTTTCTAAAAATGATGAAGAGGTTGAAGTTTTCCAAAACAAAAATTACAAGGGAAGTGGTTGGGTTTCCGAAAGTGTCGTTTCTTTTGTTATTCGGACAAAAAATAATTTAGTTATACAAGATGCAAAAAACAATCAACATTTAGTAAAAGACACCTATCCTGAAAAAACAGGTGTTCAATCTATTTTGTGTTTGCCTATTATTAATTTAGGAGAATTAAAAGGTGTCCTTTATTTAGAAAATCATCTTACTACAAATGCATTTACACAAGGGCGGGTAGAATTATTAGCTATTCTTTCCGGACAGATTGCCGTTTCTTTGAACAATGCCATTTTGTATGAAAACCTAGAACAAAAAGTAGCAGAAAGGACAGAAGATCTTCGTTTGGAAAAGGAAAAAACAGAAGAATTACTCGTCAATATTTCTGCTCAGAAAAAAGAATTGGAAAGTCTTAATTTTACCAAAGATAGAATTTTCGGAATCATTGGCCATGACCTCAGAAAACCCGTTATCGCTTTTAGGGGCATTGCGAAAAAAATAAATTATTTATTGAAAAAAGAAGATTTCAACACCTTAAAAGATCTCGGGGAAGGAATAGAACGTGACGCCTTGGGCTTGAACGCACTTACAGATAATTTATTAAATTGGGCATTGACTCAAAAAAACACCCTTCCCTTCAAACCTGAAAAAATGGAATTAGGAGAAGGAAGAAATTTTCCTAACCTTGGGTCGCCTTGCCGAAGACAAGCAGATACATTTAAATTCTCAAGTAGATGACATCACCTGTCTTATTGCTGACAGAAATTCTTTATTGACCATTATTAGGAATTTGGTAGATAATGCCATCAAGTTTTCGCCTATACAAGGAGAGATAAAAATATGTGCTACTCCTGTTTCAGATTCTGAATTAGAAGTGCATGTCATAGACAATGGCGTTGGTATTCCACAAGAGAAAATAGAACATATTTTTGCATTGCAAAAAGACAAAGTTACCAAAGGTACTTCAGGAGAAAAGGGAACAGGTTTAGGCTTACACCTTGTCAAAGAAATGGTAGAACTGAACGAAGGTTCCATCCATGTTTCAAGTACATTAGGAGAAGGCACAACATTTACCATATCACTAAAAAATGCACCATAATTCCTTATCTTGAGCGGATAAAACTCCATCAAAGGCAAACAATTACATTGAGAAACATCAAAACGAATTTGAAATGGCTATTTATCCTCCTGGAAAAACCCAAGCAGACATAGATGAATTGTATGAAAGAGCTTATGAAAAAACAAAAATCATTTACCCTCAAAAAAAGAAATGGTACCAGCCCCACATGAAAAACCTCCACCAAATTAGTGTGGACAAAGGTAAGATGGCGAGTATTGCTGTTGGTATTATGGATTTTTTTATCGAATTATTTTCGAAAATCATTTCTACCTTTAAAAAAATAAATAGAAAGATTTTTCCGAGGCGGGAAGAAATTTTTGGCAACCCAACGGGGGCAGCATATGTTACCGGCAAACTTACCTTTGGAGAAGTAGACGATGTAACCACACCCCTCCATAATATGCACGTAGAATTCTGGGCTCGAAAATGGTTTGGAGGTTGGCGTAAATTGGCTACGGGTTATTCGGATAAAGATGGGATTTTTACTCTCCCTTATGATTTTATGGAAACCCGAAAATTCAAATATAGAAGATTCTTTTTTGAAATCCATCAAATTGATCATGTTTTTTTTAATCAAGATTCTGGTGATCATAAACACAAAATATCGGTCTTCGATACCCTCAAAATAAAAAAATCAGACCTGTCCGGACTTGGATATAATTTGGGAACAATACAATTATATTATTGGGAATATAGAGACGACGTTCCTTTACCAAGAGTTGTTATAAAAGATCACGACGAAGATGCTCCTGAATATTATTCCGAAGGAAGAAATGAAGCCATTGCGGAGCAATTTATTCCGATAGAAATTATCAAGGATAAACATATGGTACAAATCAAAACGCATTCGCGTACCGTATCTATGGAAAGTATCCAAGCAGATTATCCAACCAACCTCACTGTCGCAATGGAGAAAGAAATCCCCTACTCGACCCGGTGTGATTATTGGTTCGGAAGAAGGATGATGAATGGGATGAATTGTGCCACTTTCCTTCCAGATAAAAATGAAGAAAATAGATATTGGGTGAAAATTTTTGGTGCCTGCGATTACGAAGTGAATGGAGAATATGCCTTCCCAACGGTCTACGGACAATTTAAGATGGCAGAAAACGGATTGCCTCTTCCTACAAAAATTATCGTAAAAGGACAAACCAACGCCTACAACAAGGATCCTTTTCAAGAAAAAACATTTACACCCGACGACGGGGAAAAATGGGAACAGGCCAAACGCGTTATGCGTGTATCCGCTGCATTATCTGCCGAAGTGGATGATCACTTTGCAGGAACCCACTTGAACACAGAACAGTATGCAATAGCCGTTAGGCGAAATGTGAGATTGAATCCTATCGCTATTTTAATGTTACCTCATCTTAAAGAAGTGGCATTAATTAATCATACCGCAGACTCGCAACTCATCGGACCGGGATATATTCCCAGGGGTTCTGCCCTCACCGGAGAAGGGCTCATCGAACGATCCAAAGATGCACTGGGTGTCCATGATTGGAAGAATTGGAAACCGATGCCTCCTATTACAGAACACCATACCTTTGCAAAAGCGTCCCAATTGTTTTGGAATATTGTTGATGAGTATGTCAACTTTTTCTTTTCTGAAAATGAAGAAGAAATTAAGAAACATTGGTACGAAATTTATCGCATGAGTGAGGATCTTGTCAATAATAGTGTTCCTTTATTTTTATCAGAAAAAGATCAAAGTCAATTATCCGAACAGGAAAAGAAATTAAATCAAGAACGGATA
>JAHDDR010000003.1:16371-31513 GCA_020629255.1 Saprospiraceae bacterium
GCTTGTTATGATCCCATCCTTCCCCGCAGAACGGTAAACGGTAAAGTAAGGTGTATTTCTCCCATTACGGAAAATCCAGATTTCCCTGAAGAAGGAGACATGGATAATCTTAAGCACATGTGTAAGTATGCTATCATGACGGCTACGTTTTTACACACCTATGTCAACGAGCATCAATACGAAGATATTGGAGAAGTTTTATATTGCAGTTTGGGTTTGAGATACGGTGAAAAAGAAGATGGAATTTTCCAACCGGAAAGTGATTATTCCATTGCTCCGGATTTGACTCGTTCTTCGCAAATGCTTTGGTTCAGTAATTTATTGTCACGAACGGAATATGGATTTATTACCCGAAATGAAGAACATGACATCCATCCGTATTTTGTCAAACTGCTTCTTGACAAAGAAGAAGAGTTTGCAAAACTCCATGTAAGTGTCGAAAACATTGAATCGAGAACCAACATTTAAAAACCAAATTAAAAGTAAAATCATGAAACCAATCATCAGAGGAATAAAAGCCGCATGGGCAAAAATATATCTTTGGATTTTTTGCAATTTTTTCACTTTCATTATCATTATTACATTAAGTCTAAAAAGGAAACGTATGTCACATGACAATGGAATTGCTGCCATTGGAAAAGCGACAATTGTTGGTAATCAAAAATTTCCAAAACATGAATTCTTCGTTCCCGGAAAAGTTTTCGATTGTCGCATAAGACATGCTTCTGCTACATTTCTCGACGATGCCATGAATTGCATCCGGAGTATGTCGATAAAATTTTCGAAAGAAGAATTTAAAAGCCCCTTCGATTTGGAAATGAACACCGGAGAAATCAGTCTTTTTTGGTCGGCTTGGAGTTTTTTCAAATTCGCTGCAATGAGAAAAGAACGTTATGGTGTCGAATATCCGGAATATTATCAAAAATATCCCGAAGGATTAAAAGGGGCCAAATTAGCATTGCGAAGAAATCCCGATTCATTCCACGATTTAAGATATTATGCAAAAACACCTTTTCAATTTACAGGAACGGATCAAATTAAGCGGTATGCCAAATATCGTGTTATCCCTTATGGTGATCTCGAAGAAACGGGCATCATAGAACATCTATGCGATCGTGAAACAAGTAATCAACGCATCCTCCCCGAAGAAAATAGAGGAAGGAATTATTTAAAAAGAGAATTCCAAAAAAGAGTCCGTACACAAGAAGTAAAATACCGTTTGCAAATCCAAACCCGAATGGCTCAAGATGATGAAGATCCGGAAATCTTCAATAATATGGTGCCTTGGTGTGAAGAAATTTACCCCTGGCATGATTTGGCTATTTTGGAAATGGAGAAAACGTTGGATTGGGAAGGGAGTACCCGCACTAGTTTTTCATTAAAAAATATGCCCAAGACTTTAGGTTATATTCCGGCTACAGATATTTATGATTATAATTCCCTCAATTATATGAGAGCCCATTCGGAATGGGCAAGGAGAATGAGAATGTTATCCTATAAGTTCAGAAAATTTCCAAAGGAAATACCGAATAATAATTATCGAAATTCAGGTGATTGGAAAAAAGTACAAAAATATAAGTACACTAAATTTATGAGATAAATTAATTGAATAAAAAAATCCATTTTCTTTGAAAAGAAAATGGATTTTTTTATTCATACCTCCCCTATTTTTTTATTATTTTCTCCGTACTTATATATTCACCACCATCCATTATTTTGACATAATAAATACCTGAGGGAAGATCGGATATATTCATTCTAAAATTTGGAACGGAAAACAGTTGACGACCTGTTGCATCGTATAATAAAAGAGTCGGTTGTTCTAAATTTCCATTCATCATAATTTCTCCTTGAGTCGGATTTGGATACATAAAACTTTCCCTATTCTCAGACAATTTATTTTCCGTTCCTATTTGCTTACAGGATGAACCGGCTTCATAAGCCCCCATATCTACAGATGAACCTTGCTGCCGTGGATTATCATCAATATCCACAGAAGAAATTCCGCTATAGGTCGTTCCGTCATCCACACCCGGTGAACAAGGAGACAATGAATAATCAGCATTCAAAACAAGAGAGCCATCTAACGTACTATACAAGTTATTATTTGTATTCCCTACAACATTTGAACCTTGGAAATAACAATGATCCGTATTCATATTTAAAATCCCATTATTATATACTTTCACCACTTTGGTAAAACTTGTCTGCTGATGAGCAACGATCGTATTGTACATACTAACATAGAGTTGATCGCCAAAACCGATTTGAAAAGTCAAAAGTGAACGTTCCAAACTCCCTCCTAATATGGTAGAATTATTTACGGTCAATGAACCATTTCTATTCGTAGCAATAACACTAATGGCATTGGCCTTAGGAGAAGAATTATTTGCAATTACAGAATTTTCGATATGTGTAGAATTTGAATTATTCGCCTCGATAGCACAACGGTTCAAGGATGTATTTTCTTCAATTTTTGTTTGTTCGATATATATCATGGTTTCATTGCTATGATATATCGCACTTCCATTATCTGCTGTATTTTTTCTAAACTCGCAATTTTCAATTCGAGTAAAAGGAGATTGTGTGGCAAATAATCCACCGCCATAAATTCCTTTGTTCCATTTAATAGTCGTATTTTTTATCAAGGTCTCAAAACTTCCTTTAATATAGATTCCTCCGCCTCTCGAACGTCCAAAAGAATTTGAATCATCCGCATTTCCATCTCGAATAGTTACCCCATCAATTTGAACATTAGACACATCCCTAACACTAACTACATGATAAGAGTTGCCCTCAGGATTAGGATGACTGTCAATACTGCCGGACAGAATAGTTTCATTCGTTTCGTAATCCCTCACACCACCACCATTGGGATAACCACCTAATATTCGTGTACCATTCGTTAGAACAAAAGCCTTCCCTCTTATTTCATCCGTTGTAGGAATATATGTTCCCGCAGCAATATGGATTCTAAGTCCCGTACCTACCAATAAGGCATCTTGCAAATGTGTAAACGCATTGCTCCATGAAGAACCATCATTCGCTCCGGTTGCCGTGTGATCCACATAAAGCTCCGCAAAATTTTCTGTAATTGTAATGGTCTCCACAGCAGAACAATTGTTAGCATCGGTTACGGTTACTCCATATACTCCAGCCTCTTCTACAAGAAGAGAGCTGGACGCATGCCCATTTGACCAAGCATAAGTGTACAAACCTGTACCCCCGTTCACTGCAATATTAATTGTCGTAGAAGATGTGTTCCCATTGATAACATTACCATTACTTGTACTATACATTGCATTCAAAGGGTTCGGTTCAGTAAATTCAAAACAATCTTCTGCTGTACATGAATTGGCATCCGTTACGGTAACACAATAATTCCCTGCTGGATAGCCATAAATAGCATTTCCTACATTACCCGTCGACCAATTATAAGTATAAGGTGGAGCACCTCCATTAACGCCCAATTCAATATAACCATCATTGCTCCCATAGCAACTGGCATTCACCAAATTACTTGCAAATAAATTTAGTGGGCTGTTATTATCATAACCCAGTGTAATGGAACCCGTAGCCGTACAATTATTATCCGTATCAACAACCGTAACCATATAAATTCCTTCTGTAGAGACTGTCGTTACGGCATTTGAACTTCCATTTGACCAAGCATAAGTCAGCGTTCCTTGACCAAATGAGGAAGAAGCATCCAATTGAATCGAGGAAACGGCGCAATTAAAAGCAGGATAATCGGATGTGATATTGGCTATTGGTGGACTTGTATTTTCTGTCAAAGTAAATTCGGAAGTCGCAGAACAACCATTATCCGCATCAATCACTGTAACAGCATAAATACCTGGATTACCAACTGTAATATTAGATGTGATTTGTCCGGTAGACCATAAATAATTCAAAGCTCCCTGCCCCGAAGCACTTGCAGTTAACGTTGCATCAATTACACCACAGGTCAATTCTGATGTTGTAGATGTAATATCAACTATAGGGGGTACCATATTTTCGGTTATCGTTCTTTCTCTTATAACAGAGCAACCATGTATTGCATCAACAATTGTAACCGTATACGTTCCTGGAGACGAAACTGTAATACTTTCAGAAGCAGCACCATTTGACCATGAAAAGATAAGATCATTTTGCCCAAAGGAACTTGATGCATCTATAACTGTTGATGTAATATCACAATTCAATTCGGATTCTGCAACCGTTACAATTGCTGTTGGACTTTCTTCTGATCCTTGTGTAATAGTTATTGATGCTGTACTTGTGCAAAGATTATAATCATCTGTAATGGTCACCACATAGGTTCCTTGACTATAAATATTTATGACAGATAAGGTTTGGCCATTGTTCCATTCATACAAAAGGCTACCTTGCCCCGTAGAACCACTGGCATCCAATGCAACGGGTGTATTGACACAAGAAATTTCTGTAGATGATGCCGTAATCATTGCCACAGGAGGGGTATAATCTTCTGTAAGTGTAAACGAACTTTCTGCGGTGCAGCCATTGGGGAATGTAGCCGTAACCGAATAAGTACCGGCTTGGTTCACCAATATATCAAACCCGGAGTTACCAGTACTCCATTGGTATCCTGAAGGGTATTGGGAATTGGAAGAATGCAAGGCTATCAGATATGTTTCAGAAACACCGCAATTCAATTGTGCATCATCTGCTACAATGACGATTTCATCGGTGCATTGTCCATGAGCCAATGAAAAAATAAAAAATATAACAAATTGAATCAGTAAAATTTGTTTCATGGTTTATGGAATTTAAATGTGTATAAATTAGACTTTATTACGAATAATTGATTATAGGCAAATTGATCTTTTGTAAAATCTACTTCGTTATTTCCCTTAACCGTAACTAAGGTTACGATTTTCGGAAAATGCCTTGTATATTTTCAAAATCTCTAATTTCCCTTCCATAAAAAACGATTCGGAGTAAAATCTATTAAATGCGAACAAATTTACAGCTATTCAGTAACGAGAAAAAATTTTGAGCCTAGAAAGATCCAATAATATCTGAGATCGGTAAAAGAACTGTCTTTGGTTGTGGATTTCCCTATTTCATAGTTTAAAATTGCAGTTTAAATTTAAACTGGAGTATATAAACATGAGTCATCTTACCTTAGAGATGACTCATGTTATCAAAGAAATTCAAAAATTATTATTCGCAATCGAGATGAGCTTGTTCCATTTCTTCATCTGAATTAATGGTGGCTGTTGTTCCGTCTTCGTACTCAATAGTAACTGGATAAGAAAGTGTGGGTCTTTCTTCCGAATCATGGGTTTCATACCAATCTTTAATTTGAGTTTCTGCTTCCTCCTCATTGTTTACCGTAATGAGATCTCCATTCGGCATGATAAAAGTAAGGGGAAAAAGTTTATCGAAACAATCCCTTTCATCCCATTCTTCATCCCAATCCTTACAGCGTTCAAAGGCTTCTTTTAATTCTTCTTCAGAATTAATTTCCATACTCGCGTCGTCTTCAAATGAAATGGTAACCGGATATACCAATGAGGGTTCTTCTTCTGAATCTGGATGGGCCTCATACCAATCTTTCAATCCTTCCTCTATGACTTCTTCACTATCAAACGTCAACTGTACACCATCAGGCATAATAAAAGTAATTGGGAAAACAATATCAAAACATTCTTCATAATCTTCTCCATCTTCACAATCATGATAATCTCCTTCTTCACCATATTCGCCTTCTCCTTCATGTTCCTCATCTTCATCATCTTCTCCCGTTCTGCTAATGTGTCTTCCTTCTAAATCAAAATAAACCCGGTTGTGTTCTCCTGAGTAAATTCCTTCTACTCGCATTAATAGAATTTCATATCCCAATGCTGGTGCCAAGCGAGCCTCCTGCATTACGCTTTGCGCATATTGAGTGTTTAAAATATTCTGTGTAATAACAGGTAATTCTTCTTTGGAAACCACTTGCTTATTCGTTGCTGATGCTATAGACTCGATCTTTGCCAAATTAGCTGCAACATCTAGTTCTTTTTCACAAGAAGCTAAAAACAAGATGAAAGCGAAAGCCCAAAGGCCTAAATTCATTCTTTTCATGTCAATTAAATTTTTAAATGTTTATTGAAATAATCAAAAACGATAATTCAAACCCAACTTGAAAACGGTACCAATTTTCGCTGAGTTCGAAAACTTATTATCATAGGTATTTATAAAATCATATTTATAATTTAAGGCTCCACGAATGTGGATGTTTTTAAATAATTCATAATCTACGCCCAGTCCGGCATAAATTCCGGCATAATTAAATACAGGGATCTCTTTGTCAAGTCTTTCATCCTCTTCATCTTCCCAAATTTCAATTTCTTCTCCCCTCACTGCGACTACAGCATCAAACTCATTTTCTAGGAAGGAAAGTCTATTCCATTGTGCACCTCCTTGTATCAACCATTGCCATTTATTTTTTCCGAAGGCATATTCCACACCTAATGGAATTTGAAGAAGGCTCAATTTTTGTTTTTCATAAATTCTCATATCCAATATATCTTCCTCGCCTAATTCCAAATCATCCGATATTTTTATTCCGACGTCCCTTGACGTTTCGAGATAAGGAGATTCGATTCCCATATTGAACTGATTATATATTTCGCCGTCGGGTCGTTCCTCTTCGTTTTCATCATCATAAACCCAACTCAAATATTGAAATTGCTCAACATCGAATTTTCCATATTTAATACCGATTCTCAACCACCAATTTTTGTGAGGAGAATAACCAAGGTTCACGCCCTGCAAATGAATATATTTATCACTTTTAGAAATATTTTTAGAGGATTCTAATTCTTTTTCAAAAGAACGATCGACCAGCCATTCGAATTTTTGGGTCGAATATTCATAACCGATATCGAACTTATTTCTTTTATATTTGAAATGGGGCGATACGATTTCCGATTTTTTTATTTTTTCTATTATTGGTCGTTTTGGAAATAGTTTTGAATTCGTTGCCAATAAGTGATTCCCTAAAGGCATTAAATTCCCATATTGTTCATTTGTATTTTTAATACTTGGTGTTTGTTTATTATCAATATTCTCCGTTTCTTTTTTAGTCTCCAACAAAGAAATGTACTCGTTAATATTCTGGGTTAATTGATTTCTTTCTGAAGTTAAAATATTCACTCGTTCCTTCTGCTTCTTTATTTCTAATACATATTGTTCATTCTGGTCAACTTCTTTTTTATATTTCGATTTAATATTTTGATATTGATTTAAAATATCATTTTTATTGTTGGATAATATTTCTTGTTCTTGCTTCCAAATCTTTCTTTCTTGGATAGAGCTTTCTATTTTTTTCTTTAATTCAATCGTTCTTTCTTCTAAGGAAGCAATGGCTTTTTCCGATTTTAATTTTTCTTCTTCGTATTGTAGATTTTTTAATTGAATTTTTTGATTCAATTCTTTATTCTCAAAAAACAAGTATCCGATACTTAAAAATGAAAATAACAACATGGCTGCCATTGCTCCTAAAAAGATTTTAGCGTTGGCCATTGTTCCCTTCATTCCCACGGCTGTTGGCTCCGTTATTTTATTCAAAACATTCTGACGAATATCTGCATCGGGTCGTTCCCATTCTGAGCCATCGAAATCGTCCATTTTATTTTTGAAAAAATCTCCTAATTTATTGTAATTATCATCCATATTCTCGTCCCTTTAAAATAAAACCTTTAATTTTTGCTGCAACATCTTTTTGGCTTTGAACAGTTGTGACTTGGAAGTCCCCACAGAAATATTCAATTCCGCCGCAATTTCCTTGTGTGTATATCCTTCGATTTCATACATATTAAAAACTACTCGATATCCAGAGGGCAATTGTTGAATCAGTTCGATTAATTCTTTGGCGGTAATCCGCCCGATGATGCTCTCTTGCCAATCCACTTCTCCAGCGACCATGCTCAAATCTTCAAACGATTGTTGCCACTGATATTTCTTGAGGTATTTCAGGGCAATATTCACAAAAATCCGATTGGACCAAGTAGAAAATGCTCCGCGATTCGAATCAAATTGGCGTAAAGCTTGAAATACTTTTATGGCTCCTTCTTGGAAAATATCTTGAGCTTCATCACGGTTCCTTCCATATCGCAGACAGACCCGAAACCAATGTGGCTCATATTTTCCATATAAGGCCTGGATTGCTTTTTGATTTCCCGACCTTACTTTCTGAATAAGCTGTATTTCTTGTTGATTCATCTAATCGTTCGATGTTCTATTTCTTTATATCCTTATAAACGAAAGAAGGTTGCCTGAACCACATAAAAAAATTTATTCTATGATTCAACAG
This sequence comes from Saprospiraceae bacterium, assembly GCA_020629255.1. Lineage (GTDB taxonomy): Bacteria > Bacteroidota > Bacteroidia > Chitinophagales > Saprospiraceae > JAHDCE01. The sequence goes on from JAHDDR010000003.1 coordinate 24,698, forward strand.
GGAAAATAAGGCACTAAAACGGGAGATGTAATGCTTACGACAACTTTTATTGTATTTGATGGATATTTTGCCCACTAAATAATAAATTAAGGTATGGAAAAAATATTAACAGCTCTTTTCTTCCTCATTTTCGCGACAACGGTTATAGCACAGGGGCCCATAGATGGCTATATGAAAGCCGGAGGTGAAACCGATTTTGCTTTCTCATATGGTTATGACCATTATGAAAAATACTACTTGGGGGCGACCCTACAAGATACATTCGATCGCACCTATCAATCTTTGAATTTGTTCATTGCCTATGGTTTTGAAGAAAATTTAGGGTTTGTGGCATCCATCCCCTTCATGTGGTCTGATAAAAATAATAGAGGATTCCAAGACGGACAGTTTTTCATTAAATATAGAGCCGTCAAAAAAGAGACGAAAAAAGGACGATTGGATGGAATGCTGGCAGGTGGAGTTACAACAGCTATCTCCAACTATAAAACCAGTCCTGAATCTGTAAATCCAATAGGAGAAAAACCGACCATACTTGAAGCTCGGTTTTTAGCTCAACATAACTTCCATTCTGGATTTTTTGTGATGGCAAAAACGGGGGTTTCTTTCAAGATTAGACCCAACACTATTACCTCTATTCCCAGTCTGGTACGAGGGGGATATGCTCATTCGAAATTCTATACAGATATTTGGTTGGAACATGTCCATGCCATCGGAGCGAAAGCGAATAATGTACCGCTTGGACAAGAAGGTAGTTCTTTTATCAAGTTTGGAGGAACATTTTATGTACCCATCGGAAAATATTTTGGTACTTTCGTAAATGCTGCCTATACTCCTTGGGGAAGAAACATCGGAATCTCTCCTCGATTCGGGACCGGATTTGTTTTAAAAATTCTTCCTAAGAAAAACAACGACAGTTAATTCTTCTACAAACTTGAAATCAAAATGAAGTATAGATTTATTCCCTATATTGGATTAATAGCCTGTTCTGTTTTTTATATCTCTATTATTTTAACCATCATCCCTTTTGTTGGAGAACAGGGTGAATCTTTTTCATTTTTGAATCATTTTATTTCTGAATTGGGTAATCCAACTTATTCCCAACATCATTATATTTTTAATTCGGGGATTATTTTGGCAGGCTTGGGTTTTGGTATTTTTACTTATGGCCTGAGTGGTATGCTCCCAAGTAAATTAGCTCGGATAAGTATTTTTATGGGTATCATTGCTTCGTTTTTATGCATTGGAATCGGTTTGGTTCCTTCGCATCACGATGAACTGCATTTTGGAATCGCTGCTAGTTTCTTTACCTTAATGACTCTAGCTATGACATTATATTCCATCTGTATTTTGATGGATACATCTAAGGTTTTTCCGAAATACATTGGCTTTTATGGTTTATGTGCTATGATTTCGTTTATATTTCTTATCATCGCACCAAAAGATTTGATAGCCGTTCAAAATGAATTGGGCCCTTTATTTAAAAGACCCGAGATTTGGTTCGTTACGATTGCAGAATGGCTTGTATTTTTCTTTTTGACCTCTTGGGTCGTTGTCGTTTCCTTTTTCTTATTATGGAGACAAAAAGAATCCACTTCATCATTTAATCAATCACGGCTCAAAATAATTTGAATACATGAGAATAATTATTATTGGAAATGGAATTAGTGGAATAACAGCTGCGAGATGGTTACGCAAATTAAGTGATCATGAAATTGTCGTTATTTCTGCCGAGTCGGATTATTTTTTTTCTAGGACTGCCCTCATGTATATTTATATGGGGCATATGAGGCTCCAAGAAACCCAACCCTATGAAAATTGGTTTTGGGAAAAAAACCAGATAGAATTAATGAGGGCTTGGGTAAGTGGTATAGATTTCGAACGAAAAAAAATATCCTTAAAAAAGATAGAAAATACAACTAACGACATTCCCATTCCTTCGAAAATGGAATATGATAGATTAATCATTGCCACAGGATCTTCTTCGAATAAATTCGGTTGGCCGGGGCAAGATTTGAAGGGTGTAAGTGGATTATATTCTCTTCAGGATTTACAAACCATGGAACATTACAGCAAAGATTTGAAAAGAGCTGTAATTGTTGGTGGCGGTTTGATTGGTATTGAAATGGCAGAAATGTTTCATTCCAGAAATATTCCGGTTACTTTTTTGGTACGAGAAAAAAGTTATTGGAACAATGTACTTCCGAAGGAGGAATCAGAAATGGTTAATCGTTGCATCCAAGCCAATGATATAGACTTGAGGTTAGATACAGAATTAAAAGAAATTGTAGATGATGGAAACGGCAAGGCTTGTGCGGTTATTACGAATAAAGGAGAGCGAATTAATTGTGGTTTTATCGGGCTAACGGCTGGTGTACACCCCAACATTAATTTTGTTCGTGAAAACGGATTGGATATCGGAAGAGGAATAAAGGTGAATGAATTTTTAGAAACGAACCAACCTTTTGTATATGCCATTGGTGATTGTGCGGAGCAAATCAACCCTTTACCGGGGCGGAGAGGTGTAGAGGCGATTTGGTACACGGGAAGAATGATGGGCGAAACAGTGGCTTATAACATCTGTGGTAAAAAAGTAAAATACGACCCTGGCATTTGGTTCAATTCTGCCAAGTTTTTTGATATTGAGTATCAGGTCTATGGAAACGTTATGGCGAAGGCTCCGGAAAATCATTCATCCATTTATTGGGAACATGCGGATGGAGATAAATCCATTCGTGTTATTTATGATAAAAATGATAACAGCATTCTGGGTTTTAATCTAATGGGTCTGCGTTACCGCCATGAAGTTTGTGAAAAATGGCTGAAAGATAAAACTCATATAGAAGAGGTTCTCCAAAATTTAGGTCAAGCCAATTTTGATCCTGAATTATATGATCAATATGAATCAGAAATCATTAAAATATATAATCAAAAAACGGGGCGAAAAATTCAACTGAAAAAGAAAAGAGGATTAAATACCGTTCTTGCTTTTTTGGGTAAAAAATAAATTAGACCATCCAACAAATCCAATATAAAAATGAATTTATCCAATAGCAGTCTTTCTATCACCCATTCGGAAAATTCGAATTTGAATACATTGCAAAAAATCGCTTTGACGTTTATTGCCATAGGAACACTAGGCTTGATTATTGCTTGGGCGAGTGCCGGCAGTTTTTCGCCCAGGAGTATGTTCCTTCTTTCATTTTCGGGAATGACCATAGGTAGTTTATTATTTACCTATTCACTTTATAAAAATAAAATTCCAGGCATTAAAAATAATGGTGTCTTTTTTAAGGGAATTACTTCGAGAGGAGCCATTGCCTGGATTTTGGGAATAGTAATTACAGGATTTTACATCTGTTTATATTGGTTTCCGAATTTATTAGAGGGATTAATTCGAATGCACGATCCTTTAAGTCATGTATTAAGAGGAAAAGCCGCCGACCAATGGTTCGTGTATGGTACGTTCTATACGGTTGCCGTTTTATTGATGGGCATTAAATTTATTTTTAAATACCGGCATAATCGCTATCAAATTATCCGAACGATTTCGGTTATGTTTTTTCAATTGTCCTTTGCTTATTTAATTCCTGCATTTTTAATAGCCATGAATCAGCCAGAAGAATATTTTTCATATTTCTGGCCTTTGGATTCTTATGCCCTGCGTCCGGAATGGATTTCTTCTAAAAGTTCTTTGGGTACATTTGGAACAATTGTCATTGCTATAGGATTATTAATGCCATTTGTTGTCACACCTATCATGACCTACTTATATGGTAAGCGTTGGTATTGTTCTTGGGTGTGTGGATGTGGTGGTCTAGCCGAAACGGCAGGTGATCCTTTTCGACAATTATCTGATAAATCCTTAACCGCTTGGAAAATTGAACGATGGATGATTCATTCCGTTTTGGTGGCTGTTGTTTTATTAACCGGATTATTATGGTTCAACCATATTTATGAAAATACCATTTTAGGGGAATTTACCCAAACATTTAAAAAATGGTATGGATTCGGAATTGCCATGGCATTTTCGGGAGTAATTGGAGTAGGCTTCTACCCTATTATGGGAAGTCGGGTTTGGTGTCGGTTCGGTTGTCCGATGGCGGCCATTTTGGGTCTCCAACAAAAATATTTTTCTAGGTTCAGAATTACAACAAATGGTGGGCAATGTATTTCTTGTGGCAATTGTTCTACCTATTGTGAAATGGGAATTGATGTCCGCTCCTACGCACAGAAAGGGCAAGATATTGTACGGGCATCTTGTGTAGGGTGTGGCGTTTGTTCGGCGGTTTGCCCAAGGGGTGTTCTTAGGCTAGAAAATGGTTCCAAAGATATTTCTGAACGGACAACCCAATTAAGGACGATTCATATTTCTGAGGATGAGGTGAAGATTCTTTGATTATTTTCCAATATTAAAACCCATTTATTTTTTCCTTCAACCATATTCTTTCTTGTAGGAAATCCATGGATTTTATTTCTTTTTCCAAAGAATCTAATTTATTTCCGATAGATTCATTTTTCAGGGAAACATTCATTTTTATCGTCCATAATTTCTTAAATACGACTAACAAATTCCTAAAAGAAATTATTCCTTCTTCCGACATGTCCCTATTTCTTTGAGATGATAAATATTGGCGTAAAGCTTCAAAAATATAATTAGATAATCCATAGTTCTCATATTTTGATTCATCATTGAATGTCTCATACAAAATTTTCAAATGAAGGATCCTAAAATCTAGGAAATAAGAAAAATCATCATCCTTTATTAATTTCAATCTATACTCATTAGCTGATTCATAATTATTTTTTTCAAAATAAAATAAAGAGAATGCCAAATGAGTTCGATCTTGTGCAACAGATGGATTTAGAAAATGCTTATATTTATTGATGAAGATTTCACACCATTCTATTTCTTTTAATTTCAATGAAACTTTGACAAATTTCACAAAATAATTGCTTGAAAAATACGTTCCCTCTAGCCATATTTTTTCTTTTAGTCCATATTGCATCAAAGCAAAATATTCTTTCAGATAATATTCCTCTCCTCTTACAATTCTGAAATCAGCATAGTTCAATAATAAATTTACAACATGTCTTTTATCCACTACTGAAAAGCAATCGCCTTTTTCCAATATTATTTTTTTAGCTTTTCCAAATTCTTTTTCACTTTTTTCTGATTCGTTTAATAATTTAAATATGAACAAATGGACATCTATGAACGGAGTTGAATTTTTATTCTTTTCTAAATACGGAATCAAGGTTTCTTTGAAAGGGAAATTGTAATTAATTTTTAAAATTTTACTTCTATTTAACGCAGCGTTGTAATACATCAAGATTTTGGAAAAAGTATATTGTTCAATATTACCCATTAATTCCATCAAATTATCATCTACGTTTCTATTATCCGTTAATATTTTCAAATAGAAAGCCATTTCGTATATGTCAGATTTATTTTTATAAACAGATGTATTGTGCAAGTTCTTTTTTTCTATTTTCCTTATCATTTGTTGGTTCTCTGATTTTAAAATCTGATATGCTTTTTTCGACAACAAGGCATCTTGAGCATGTCTTGCTACTTGAATTTCATCTTTGCTAAACTCTTGCCATGATAAAAAATTCAAAAGTTCTTTTTTTAAATCATACGACGTATCTTTTGCAATTTTCGCTATAGGTTTGTTTTTTAATTCTATAGGAATTTTAATATTGGAAATCACTTGTTCCATTTTTATTTTGGAGTAGGTGACAACCATTAATCGTAATTGTTTTAGCACCTCAATCAAAAATTGAGATTTACTTTCAGAGAATCGAAAGCGGAGCCATTTCTCGAATTGCTCCTGTTCTTTATTATTCAACAACAACCAAACCCGGATAGCTTTTTCTTTCATAAATTTTGATAATAATTAAAATAAAACAATTCTATAGTAGAATATAGAATTAATACAAAGGAAAATAAACATATTATTAATTCATATTAATTAAATTAATTTTTGATTAATCTCTTATTTTGTACTTTGAATCTACAAAGAAAATCGTTCATCTTTACATTAAATCAATATCTAAAATCATGAAAAAAATGATAGAACATACCTATTTCTAGCCATCATTAGAATTCCAAACAACATTTTTCACCAAAATCAGTGATTTTATCTGTTGTTAGTAGTATCTAATTTTGAAGGAAATAATATTATATTTTTCATCATAAAATTGAAACAAATTATGAAAACACTATTACTCCCTTTATTAATATTCTTTTTTGGATATGCTTCAGATTATCCCATTCAAGAAACCCATGTAAATACATTAACAGATGTTGATGAGTTTAATAATTGTTTTGATATGAATATAACACTTATACATTGTAGGAACAATCAATGCAAATATTGGGTTACTGCCACTTTAAAACCAGGCTCTCCTCAAAACGGAAATTTAAAAATCTACTCAGGAGATAAAATTTGGGTAGGAAATTCAACCTATGTTTCTGCAAAAATTTTCTTTGACTGTACTGAAGAACCCAATTTTAATAATCCAACGACTTCTATTGATAGAATAGACTGTAGTAATAATGTTTGCTTTGACGGTTGCATAGTTACCGTTCCACCTTGTTAATAAAACAGAACAAAGATTGCATTAAAGACTTTCAATTACGTTACATAGGGACTTGATTATCTAGTGCATTCCACTAGAGAGTCACAGCTATGTCTTTAATCCTATCATATATTTCAAAACACAGCGTAAAATTTATTCATTCACTTAAAACTCATGTATTATGAAAAAGATCATTAAATCGAAAAAGCAAAATGTAAACTCAATTAAGACACT
>JAHDDR010000003.1:31613-74753 GCA_020629255.1 Saprospiraceae bacterium
ACTAAAAAACAAAAATCTTCTGTAAAAGGAGGAATCTTTGATGATGTTGTCAATGGAATTATTATTGACGAACACGGTATAATAATTCAGGAACAAGGATAGTTTGTTTTCATAATTAAGGGCATCAGGAAATCGAAAGATATTTTTGGTGTTCTATTTAAACATTTAAACCATGAAAAAATCAAATCTTATACTATTATTTATTTTTTTTACGTCTCCATTGTTTTCCAACTATTATTATGGCAAGCATTATTATGAAGAAAAATTTGATGATTGTATTATTCCAGAAAATTGGCATTTGCATAACTTAAATTATTCTTGGAATACCGATGATGCTCTATTAGGCAACGGAAACTGTATGATGTATTTCCAAGAGCCCGCACATCCTAACGGAATAATAACAGAGTTATATTCCGACCCCTATTATTATTTACAGGATCCCAACGGTCAACCCCCTTTTTATGTATCCTTTGATTATCTACAATTCGAAAACGGAGATCCCTCCCAATTTCTATTTGAAGTATTCGATGGGAACAATTGGATTACCCTTAATGCTTTGCCAATAAGTCATTCTTTGTCCTCTATTTCAGAAGACATTACTCCGTATATCAATCCTTCTTTACAATTCAGATGGGTATATACTTGTTCCGGTGCAGGTGGCTCTCTAGTCGGAATCAATAATTTTAAAATCATTGATAATACAGGACTAATATATGCCGAAGCCAGCTTCAATGAAAACCCACCGAATACTTGTTCTTTTCCTTGGTTATGGCAACAATATGTCCAAACAACTCCCTCATGGTTTGTTTCTGATAATATTTATGGCCGTACTATTGATGGTTCGTGCTTTGCTTATTTTGATGACAGTCTGGATTCCAACCCTGGCACCAAAAATGCGTTGACTAGCCCAATCTACAGATTAATGGAAGATGAAATATACACGCTTTCCTTAGACTATATGTTCAGAGATAATTATTCTGATTTTTTATCCATAGAAATAAATAATGGTTCTTTTTGGCAACAAATTTACATATCTCCTCCATGTCCTGGTGGCAATTATGTATGTAATAGACATTTGGATTTGGATATCACACCTTATCTTTCCGAATATTTCCAAGTCAGATTTGTTTTTGACGACGATAACTACCTAGGAGATTTTGTAGGGATCGACAATTTTAAAATATCTGCATGTGACAATACTCTAAGAACAACGATGGTTTGTCCCCAACAACAATACCTTGGAGAATATTTAATGTACGAAGATAATTACTATGAAATAAATTACAATTTTTCAGAACGGTTATTAATTCGCTTGGACAATTTTGAAGTTCCTTTAAAATTGGAACTTATTGAAGCGCCAACAAATACTTCCCTAGGTGTTTCTTGCTACGGAAGAACTTTAAATACGATTGAAGTAGATACTACACAAAAAGGTTGTGTTTTTTCATTTGGAAATCCAGATCCTTCTAACTACCAACCTTACTTTGTCCGAGTATCTCTGGCAGATCCTTTTTGGGGATACTACCCTCTTCCTTATTACCCTTATGATTCTTATGATATCACGTTTGGGAATATAGAACATAGCAGTGTAACGTATGGACCTCCCAATACAGTCATTTCAGATACCAGAGGAGATTGGGAAGTCGAAACCGATCCTTTGTATAGCCCACTTGGAGATCGTTTTCATATCAATCATCCCCATGAATCCTATCAAGTCACATACAATGGCGTTATCCAACATCACAAAATGGAACTCACCCCATTACATGTACCTGGCATTTTATGTACAAAAATGTTTTTCCGAAATCTAACCGGCGAATCTGTTTTGAAAAAAGTAACGCTTAAATTAGGAGAAGATCTGATTAACTCATATCCAATTAGTGATCCTACAACCGGTGGTGCTCTTAGTTATTCACCCGGTATCTGGAACGCTAGACAAGTCACACAAGATAGTATCGTTTGGGAATTTAATCATTCCAATAGCTTTAGAGGTGATGGCATTCCCATGACTGATGGCTTAGAATATGAATTCTGCATTAACGTAACTCCTATTTCTAACCACCCAACGACCACCACAGTAGAATTCGATTTTATTTCTGATGGATATGCTTATTTGGAATGTAATGAAGATGGTGAAGTCACTTATGATATTACTGGGTGTCTCCCTATTTCCAGATCGGATTCCTGTAGAACCTATGGTGAAAGTGGACTTGGAGTTGGTGGTGATGAATGTCCACAACCCATGCTACTACCAGAAGAACATGAAATAGATTATTTCGATCCCGCACTCCCTGTAGAACTCCTTTCTTTCTCTGTTAAGAAACAATCAAAAATAGTAGCTTTGATATGGGCTACTGCCAGTGAAAAAAACAATTCCCATTTCGAAATTGAAAAAAGTAATGATGGTAAAAATTGGGAACAAATTGGTCGGGTAAAAGGAGAAGGTAATTCTTTGGAAATTGTCCGTTATGACTTTTTGGATGCCCAACCTTTTTCAGGAATAAATTATTACCGATTAAAACAAGTCGATTTTGATGGTTCTTTCGAATATTCGAAAATTAAAACTATTATTTTTGATGACAATGGTATTTCTTTCTATCCCAATCCAGCAAAAGATATCATTTATTTTGATGGTATGAATCAAGAACCTTATATATTAGAAATTTCAAATGTTCAAGGAAAGATTATTTTCCAAGGAAGCATCCAAAACAATGGATTAGATATTTCTGAATTAAATACGGGAGTTTACCTACTCCAAGTATATAACAAAGAGGGTCTCATCCAAACATTTAAATTAATTAAGGAATAAAATTCCTAATCCTTTCTTAAAAAAAGAGCCACATCGAAACGATGTGGCTCTTTTTTTATTTCCCGATGGATATCTTTTCTAACATACCATACAATTCCTTTTGCTGTTCTTCATTAGCATACGAAAGAATAAAGCTCAATGCAAAATCTCCACTAATTGTGGTTACATAATCTTGCTTTATTAATTTACCCAAATAATGCAATTCCGTTTTCATAATATGAAAGTCAGAACCACTAATTTTTTTCTTGTAGAATTCTTCTTCGATTTTATAATTCAACTTTGAGTTTTCCAAATGCATTTTAGAATGATATAAATAATCACTTCCTTTTTCAATTCCGGGGGCTGATTCGATATTCTCTGCCAAAGCCATAAAAGAAGGATTATAATCTACCGGCGCACCCACTTTATGTTCAAAGAGAGTAAATAAATATGCCGTTTTTATTTCAGATAATTTCACTAACCTCCTCATATAATGATCATCTTCGTCGAATAATATTTCAGTACCATTATCTACTAGTTGTTGGGTCTGTTCTTGTGTTTGAACAATCCATTCGGAATAATACGGAATTTTAAGTTTGAAAAAATCATTATAATAAATATTTTTTTCTTCATCCAAATTACCCAAGTCGAAATATTCATCATAAGAATAATTGGTTTCTTCCTCTACAATTATTTCGGATTCTACTAGGATTATTTCTTTTTCCTTTTCAGGAGCAGTAGGTGCAACAATCTGCTTGTTCTGAGAACCGCAACTTCCTAAAAAAATAATCATTAAAAAATAAAATAACTTTTTCATTTGAATCATTTTAAGTAAAATTAATATTTGGTTTCCCCAACCATCTCAAGACATTATCATGCCACATTTTATTTTTATCTCCTTCATTTATAAATCCCATTTTTACGGCATCATCGATCACTTTTCCGGGGTAGCACTCTCCTACCCCTTCCATTTCTCCTAAGGGATAGGGATCATCTAAACCGGCAACGATTTGATCCACTCCTTGCCGTTCCACCAATAAACGAAAAGAATATACATCATGTACCAATGTATCAAAAAATATATCTGCCCGATGATGATTTTCTTCCGGGTGGATCATGCCTTCAAATAAATCCGGGCGACCTTCATATCCTTGTTTACGTCGACCCAAGCCCATTTGACCAAATTGGTTGCCATGAGCAAAACAAACCCGGGTGTCAGGATATTTTTCAGGAAGATTCCGCAAGGTATACATGTGGAAATGATCGGCTGTCTGGGCACACATCCAAACCAGATGGAACCTCCAATTCCGATCTTCCAAAAGAATCATTTTGGGCGCATCGTAAGGATGGATTTCTATCGCCAAATTATAATGATCCGCTAATTCCCAAATGGGATCAACATCTTCATGAGCCGTACTTTTCCATTTACTATTTTCGTCTAAAAAATGAGTGGGAAGACACAATAATTTTAAATTTAAATCTTCGACACACCGCTCAATTTCTTTTAATGCATCATCAATATATCTTGCTTGTACTACAAAACCACAAGTAAATTTATCTCGATAATTATGTTGGGTTTCGGCATTAAAATCATTTTGAAAACGTATCATGTCCTGAGCTAAATCACGCCTAACGCCATTTGCATACAATTGGGATAAATTCAAGACGACTTCATGATCGATTTTATTTTTATCCATCCACTCCAGCTTTTCTTCTAGAAAAAAACTAGCATCGGTGATGGGTCGTTTCCATTCACCTTGCCGCATGAATTTTCGATCATCATCAACCCAAAATAATTTTTTCTCTTTCATGAAATTCGGCACCTGTTCCGGATAAGGCAACAAATGTCCATGAGCATTGATTTTCATCCTAAATAAATTTGAGGTTTATAATTTTACTTTCGTGGGTTCTTCATAATCGAACGGAACAGTAAATGTTTTTCCAAAAACTTTTACTTTAACGGTCCCTACCATTTTTACATCTACTTCGCCCTTTCCCAAAATGCTTTTGGCCAAGGAACCAGCATTTCCAATAATTCGCTGTAAAGAAATAGAGGTTTCCAACGGAACAGAAAAATCGGATTTCTTTTTCACTTTGGCTTCTTTAACCTGAGCCAACTCCGCCATTTTTGTTCCATTGATCATCACATCACATTCGAGGTAGGTTACTTTCGCTCCTACTCTTCTAGGATTGTTCAAAACAGCATCGGCATTTACTTTCACAATTCCCTTCGCATTAATGGATTTCATTTTCACGTTGGAAATTTTCTTGAATGTTATTTCTTTAGACCCGCCACAAGACATTAAAGAAAATATCAGAATAAAAAAGATTAAATTTTTCATACCTTATAATTAAAAAACAGACCCAAATTCCAAAATTAGGAATTTGAGTCTGTTTCAAAAATAATTCTATCGAATAAATAATTATTTAATGCTACTCAAGTCGACTACAAAACCATCAAGTTTTTTCTTTTTCAGATTTGCCTTGTAGCTCTCAGCAGTCTTTCTCTCAGGAAAAGGTCCTAATAATAATTTATATTGAGGTTGGCCATCCGCCCCTTTTACTACATTTATCAAAATATTCTTAAACCATTTTTTCTTGAGCTTTTCTACTTCTTGGATAACATTATCCGAGTCAGATAAATTCATCACCTGTACCGCATACCCTTCTTTTTGGGGTCTTACTGCTTTGATTTGATAGACCTCTTGTCCGGCCACCGGTTGGACAGCTGTTACAAATCCTTTCACTCCTTTCTTCGCCGCATTTTTACTATAACTCACGGCCGATGCTCTTTCTTCAAATGGTCCGATAATGATTTTATAGGTCGTTTTATTCCCTTCTTTCGAGCGAGTCAACATGATTCGGCTAAACCAGTTTTCTTGTAATCGGGATGTTTCTTTCAATACATTATGAAGTTGATTGAATGTTCCTACTTGCACACCGTAGCCCATTGCATTCGGTGTGAAGGTAGAAGCCTTATATAAATCATAAACTTTATAGCCTTTGTTTTTAAGGGTGGTTAATTCTTCTGGCGACAATTCATCTCCTTCCTTTTTGGGATCTTCTTTTTTTGTTTCTGATGCTTCCTCTTTTGCTTCTTCCTTTTCGGGAGCATCTCCTTCGGAAATTCGCTCACCTACTTCGTCATAACTTTTAGGTGTTTCTGTTGATGATGAACCCTCTGAAGTATCATCTGTAACGGCTAAGGATTCTTGCGGCACAGTCGTTTCTTTGATTTCAGAATTTTCTAAGTAAGAGCCTTCTTTCACCACTTCTAATTTCACATTCGCCTTGTCGTTTTTAAACCGAAGCACTTCTGATGCAGCTCCCGAAACTTCTATTACATACCCTTTGATGAAGGGTCCTCTATCGTTTATTTTCACCATCACCGTGCGATTGTTGTCCATGTTGGTCACTTTTACAATCGAGCCGAAGGGCAAAGTTTTATGTGCCGCCGTGTGTCTGGATTTATCATAGGTATCGCCCGAGGCTGTTTTGCTTCCTTGGTATTCGTCGGAGATAACGGTACCGAAACCATATTCTGTTTTATTCGCCAACAAGGAAATACTAGACAGGGTGAAAAGGATGAATAGTATTGTGGTTCTCATAATATGTAAATTTTCATTCGATGAATTACTTTGTAATAGGACAAATCAAATCATTTTTACCTTGGTCATTTAATTTGCCCTAATACTCAACCTCAAAAGTAGGTCAAAATTCAATATATCAACGAAAAAAGTATATAGAACGTTATGAATCTGTGCCTAAACTGTTACTTTTTAACCCTTTGTTCAGATTATTTATATCTAACGGCTTCTACAGGTGTAATGAAACGCACCAATAAGGAAGGGATAATCAGAATGAGTATTGTGATGGCCAGGGTTCCAACATTCAACAATAGGATCGTCCAAAAACTCATATCTATGGGAGCAACGGCAACGTAATAATCTTCTTCGGACAAACGGATGACTTCCCCGTATTTTTGGATTAAACAAAGTCCGATGCCGACCACATTTCCTATCAAAAGACCTATGGCTGCGATGTATGCTCCATAGTACAGGAATATTTTTTGGATGGTCCAGTTGGTGGCGCCGAAAGATTTGAGAATGCCTATCATGTTGGTTCTTTCCAAAATCAAAACGAGTAAAGCGGTTGCCATCGTAATCAATCCGACTAGAATCATCAGTACTAAAATGACAACTTCATTTACATCCTGCAATTCCAACCATCCAAAAATGTTGGGTTCTATTTGTTTGATGGTTTGGGAAAACAAATTCATGGGTAATTGATCATACACGGCTTCGCCAATGGGTTCCAAATCTTTGATATCATCAATAAAAATTTCAAAACCAGAAACTTGGTCAGGCTCCCATTTATTAATTTCCTGCAAAACCCGAATATCGACCAAGGCATATTTGGAATCGTACTCTTCCAAACCGGTTTTATAGATGCCTTTCACTTCAAACCGTTTCCGAATCTGATTTTCTTTTTTCACGAAATAAATCAGGAATTTATCGCCTAATTTTAATTTTAAACGATCGGCCGTTTGTCGGGAAATCAAAATGTCACGACTCGAAGTGGTGTCATCTAAATGAATGTGTTGGCTCCCTTCCTCCATAAATTTTTCGAGGTAGGACCAATTATAATCTTTGCCTATCCCCTTTAGTACAATCCCCTCGATTTCCTCCTTGGTTTTGATGACCCCTATTTTCTGTACAAAAGTTTGGATGTGATTGATTCCGCCCCGTGTTTTTTTCTCTTGGATCCATTCTTCATCTGTATAACCCAAAAAACTAAAAGGCTTCGGATATGTAAATGATTTTACAGTGTCTAAATGAGGGTAAAAATCTTGGTTCGTTGAAATGGGAGAGGTTTCGTAGGCATTGGAACTTACATTTTCGAAATCCATAATATGGATGTGTCCCCAGAAGCCGAAAATCTTATTTGAGATTTCTTTTTTAAAGCCCGAAATCAAAGACGTAGATACAATCATGACTGTCATGCCCAAAGCCACCGCTATTATACTAATGCGTATAATCAGTTTGGAAAGAGACAAGGATGAATTAGTAATGACCTTGTTGGCTATGAAAAATGGTAGGTTCACAAGCTGCAATTTATGAATTTACACGAATTGGAACGATAATTGGCATTAGAATTATTATTAATATCATGTTCTTTATAGGAAACATCCTTTAAGAACCTTGCGTTATAACATTTGAATCAACTAAACGTTTGCATACACACATGAGATATTTATTTATCATATCCTTGTTTTTGATGAATTCCTTCTGGTTGAAGAGCCAGTCAGAAGAAGAATATAATGGTTATCGAATTTATTTAAGTGACCCGAAGGTAATCAGTTCTAAGAAAAAAGCATTCAAAATCAAATTTCGATTAACGAATACTGGGAGTAAAAGCCTAGAGAAGGGAAATAAAAGTGAATATGAGAACCAACTCATCGTTAAACTCGATGAGGAATTGCAAAATACAAGTGTTGCCCAATATACCGATTTGATTCGTCAGCAGTTGGAAGATGGGAAATACCAACTAAATTCAGGACAATCCGAACTCACCGAACTCAAAATTAAAATACCCAAAGAGCGAAGAGGGCAAGAAGTATTTACAGTGAACACTAAGGGAGGCTCTAGTATGGGTTTCAATCGGAAGCTTTGCCCGGATTTGGTTTTGGATAGTCTAGGTCTAGTGAAGAAGGATAAAAAGTATGTTTACATCGAATTCAAGGTAAAAAATATAGGAAAAGGAGCCATCAATATTATAGGAGATAAAAAAGAAGAAGCCGATAATATTCTAATGGGAGCCTACTTTTCAGGTTCACCCCGGTTTTCTAGGGGAGCCATACCCGCGGATCACATGTATTTGACCGGTTTAGAAGAGACAAAAGGCATTCTCTTTCCGGGGCAAGTTATTGAAGGAAAAATGAAAATCAGTCGAAAGAAACAGACTAAATATAATAAGGTCCTTATCATTTATGTCGATTCCAACCAAATTGTGATAGAGTGCAATGAAACGAACAATCGAGACCATTTACTCGTGAAATAAAGTCTATTATATGTGCTTCGAAATGTAATACGCCAAAGCCTGGATGGATAACATGGGATTCACACCACTACACCGAGGAAAAGCACTGGCATCCGCCACAAATAGATTTTTAATTTCCCTTGCTTCTCCGGTGGGTTTTAGTGGATGATCTTTGTCCCTTCCTCCCATTCTGCAAGTACCCATTTGGTGAGCGGAATACAATGTAAAATGATTTCTACCCCAATTTATTTTTCCAATTTTATCCATAAATTTATCCGGATTGTCTTTCTCCAAATCGCAAACATAATGGCGGTTGTGGAGCAATCTGATTTTTTTTGCTCCGGCAGCAGCATGTATTTTTGCACTTTCTTTCATCCCGTGAATCAAATGGTTTTTATCAAAAGGATTCAGTTTATACTGAACTCGGGGTCTTCCTTCCTGGCTCATTTTAATCTGCCCTCCATATTTATCCCGGGTCAGAACGATGAATGTACCCAAATGCCTTAATTTCAACATATCTTGCTTGAATTGCTCCCCGGAAACCCAAGTGCTCGACAAGGCTGCAAAGCCACTGTGCAAAGGAGGCGTTTCCAATTTGTAGCCAAAATTTCCATTCAGCTTAATAAATTCATCACTCACCGCAGACATCATAGGACCATGCCAACCATCGATATATTCATCATATTCTCCCACCACTGCATTAACGGGGTGTAAATACAGGTTTTTACCGATTTGAGGGTGGGAAAGTCCGCTTTTTTGGAGAATGACTGGCGTATGTAATGCTCCGGCACAGACCATCACTTTTTTACAATGGATTGTTAGAAGGTTCTTTCCATTTCCTTTATCGTCTTGATACGCAATTGCACCTGTAACTTCCCCTTTCGAATGGGTGATTTTTTCAACCCTAGTATTGGCATAAATTTTTGCTCCTCCTTCAACCGCTTCTTTTAGGAAGGTTTTCATTACGCCTTGTTTATAGCCGTATTTATCTCCCAATCCTCCATATCCTTGCGATTTCCAATAATCATCCGAATAGGTATTACCTTTTGGTGGGGCAACATTGCGAGGAATTAAACCCGTGTGGTATCCTAACTTTTTAGCTCCCTCCCATAATTTCTGATTCTGAGGATTATGAACGGATAAATCTGTATTAATTCGGGTTTTCTTTTCAATGAAATCAAAACATTTTTCATAATCTGGATCTAAAAATTGAGGATTGTCGTGTTCTTTTGCCCATTCGGCTAGAATATAATCAGGCGTTCTGAATGATGCGGACCAATTGACTGTGGTGCCACCTCCTATACAACTTCCGGCTAATATGGAAACGGCTCCATCAATAGAAGAAAAGGCTCCGCCTCGATCATACATTTTACTCAACATATCCATCTCTCTTTGCGACATTTTTCCTTCGTGAATATAATCTCCTTTTTCAAGGATGATAACTTCATACCCTTTCTTTACCATTTCGGCTGCCACAACTCCTCCTCCAGCACCAGATCCGACTATCAATACATCACATTTGAGCGTTTCTCCCTTTACGGCTTCTTCCATTTTTAGAAGGGAACCATCCTCAGTTGTAATATTGAAATTCTTGGGAATATCTGGATAGCCCACCGCTTCCCAATTCGGATTTTTAGGCATTTCATCACTGGTATATCCAAAGTAAACTAATCCTACCAGCTTCTTCAAAGTAGAGAAAGCCTTGCGTAAAGGAGGTAACGGGTGCTTGGACCACGTATTCAGTAATTTTTTCCTTTTCTTAGGAGATAATGAGAGAAATCCTTTGGGAACATTGAGCCAAGTCAGTCCTAAAAGGGGCGAATTTAATGTGTCTAACAACCCTATGAATTCCTTTTTATCTTCTTGGGGCAATCTGGAAATGATTTTTGTGATTTCCTCAACAATAGGGAAATCAGATGCTTTGTTTTTCCAATAGTTTGCTTCGTCTCCTACTTTATCCAAAGATGGAATAAGAGTATCCCCTACTGCCAACAACACAGCTTTCTGTTGCTCGGTTAATTCCATAAGTTTTGGATTATCGTTTAACTATGCCGAAAGTTCTTTAGGGATGACGAATGAATAAGCGTCCGTTTTAGGCTGCTTTTTTTTGCAATTATATTTCAACAGAAATCCTCACCAATGCACTGTATTGCCTGTGTTTTCATATTCATCCAGTCACACAATAATCTAGCCTAAAACCAGACCGTCATTTATCCCTCATTCCTTAAAAATATGGAAAGAAGTTCTAATTTGGTTATTCTTGTAAAGAAAATTTTAAATGAGTAAAATTTAATATCATTAAATATTTAGAAAATTTTATTAATAATTATTGGAAAATCCCAAGAAACCTCCTATTTTTATAGGAACAAAGAAATAATTGCCATGAAAAAGCAAAATGCAAACAGAAAATATAACTACCCGGATGCCGATCTTTACCTACAATGTTTGGAAAAGATAAAATTGGCTCATAAAGACATCAAAGAATTTTCGAAGTATGGATATGAATTCATCCGACTAAAAAATTTTAAGCAGGGTGTAGAGAAATTCGGACAGTTACCTTCGGATGATGAATTGATCGGCGATCAAATGATTACGACAGATAAAAAGTATGAGGCACGAGAAAAATTGAAAACCGCCATCAGAAGCGTAATGACTCGCGTTGCCATGAAATACTCGGTGAGATCGGGTCGATATCGAAAATTTGGTACGCAGAAAATGGGAGACATGACGGATGCCCAGCTTATTTTTTGTGGGAGAAGAGTGGTAAGAGTCGCAAGATTGCAAATCGATTTTTTAAGTGAGGTGGGGCTCAATGAAAATGTACTGAAACGAGTTACAGATGCCAATTCCGCCTTTGAAAAAGCGGTCAATATCCAACAGGATAAAGTATCTGAGAGGGACATTGCCGTAGAACGACGCATGGAATATGGTAATAAGATCTATGATGAATTGATCGTCTTATGCAATATTGGGAAAGACATTTGGGCAGAAATTGACCCTGTAAAATATGAATTGTATGTTTTATACGAAAGCAATAATGAGCAGAAAAAAGCAAGAAAAAAAAGAGAAAAGTAGTTTCTCTCCTTTTTTGTCAACCTAGAAGTATTTTTGTATGAAAAATCAATGCACTCGATCCCCTCTGATTTCCAATCTTTGCATCAATTCTTTTTCGAATTCTAGATATTCTTCCCAGCGATTCTTTACCTTTTCTTTACCTCCATATTCCTCTGCCAAATCAAGAAAAAGTCGGTAGTGAGCTGCTTCAGCCACCATAAACTTATGATAGAACTCTTTTAATTCATCATCTTGGATACCAAGGGATAAGACTCTGAATCGTTCACAACTCCTTGCTTCTATTAGAGCACAAACTAGTAGCCTTTCGATAAAGCGTTCGTTTTTAGCTCCGGTCTCTTTCATAAAATCTAAAAGGGCATTTACATATTCATCTTTACGCTGTTTCCCTAGCTTTAGACCCCGTTTATCCAACTCTTGTAAGACCAGCCTGAAATGACCCCATTCTTCGGTAACAATAGGTGCTAGTTCACGAACCATTCTTTCGCGTTCTGGATAAGCCTGGATTAAAGAAATACAAGAAGTAGCCGCCTTTTGCTCACAGTAGGCATGATCTGTTAATATCTCTTCCAAGCTCTTTTCGGCTAAATTGACCCATCTTGGGTCAGTTGGTAATTTTAAACCCAGCATAATTTACTTCGTTTCTTTTAGACAAGTAAGATGATCCCTAAAAAAGTCCATCTCATAAATATCATAATCTTCAAATCCCCCACCCCAAACTAATCTAGCTTTGGTTACTTCATTATCCATCAACATTTTCATTTGTTTCTTATCTAATGGGAAGTACCCTTTGAATGTGGTTGTTTTTTTAGCGATGTCTATCGAACCATCATCACTCTGTGTATTTTCTAAAGTAACTTTTGTACCATCAATCAGCATCAACACCAAATCTCCACCTACACGCAAACCACCATATTCATCCCTACCTGACTTACTCTGCACCTCCAACTCCAAAACTAATAGATAATCTTTTCCTTTCAGTTCAGAAACAAAGCCGGTACAAACCAAATACCCCTTTCCTTTCATATGAGATTCATACTCCTCATCCACCTGGGAAAAAAACAGGCTCCTTTTGGTAGCTCTTTTCCGATTACCCGAAAACACATCTACCTCATCAAAAGCCATTTCGCAATTTTTGGACTTTTGGTCTACAGTCGGATATAACGTATATTTCTTCTCCAACTTCTCTAATCGCCCTTTTGCCATTTCTATTTTCGCTATCCGAGCTTCTTCCTTCTTCTTACGAATTTCATCCACTTGTTTATCATATTCATCCTTTTTAGAAGGAATATTATTTTTTTTCGGTTTATCTACATTTTTTACAACCGGGTCTTGATCGCTAGACGGAGATTGTGGCTTAGTGGTCTTAATTTTTTCCTTTTTGTTTTCCTTCCCAAGAATTTGCTGATAGCTCAGCATGAGTTTTTCTCCGGTATACGTCAGCATCTTTTGATAGGTTTTCTCATCCTTCCCCGATTGCTTAAATCCTTTTTTGGCATCACTCAACTGACGTTTCAAAATTTTGATCCGTGCCTTGTAAGTAGATTCTTCAGAAGGAGTCAGTTCATTGTTTTCCTGTGCTAATTCGAATTCCTCAGTATACTCCATCAATTCGGTGCTATATTGGGATTGTTTATCCTTGTAAGCTTCTTTTGCCATTTTAGCCCTTCTAAAACGTTCGGTTACATCTTGCCGAGCCTCCAACATTTCCTCCCTCGTATATGTTTTCTTTATCGGTGCTTCGGATTTGACTTTTTTAGTATCCGACTTTGCCTTCTTTCCTTTTTCCTCCACTTCCTCTTTATCATATTCCCAAGAACCATCCGGGTAAAGTATGATTTTTTCTCCCTTATCATTCACGGCTTTTATCTGTGCATAAGCATTATTCCAAGATAAAATAGAAAAGAATAATATCGGTAATATGATTATGTCCTTTAATTTCATGATTATAACTATTTTTGCAAACCCCAAATTTAAACCAAATACCTCAATACATTTTGACCTTAAAACTATTTTAAGATGAATACTTGGAGAAAATCATGTTTTTACACCTTTTTTGCATCAATTATCCTATTTTCTTGTAATATGGACATCAATTCTGAAGGAGGTAACGACACCCCCGCTATCACCGTTCCAACCGGACCGATAGAAATATCTTACCCAGAAACGCGTCAGGATACTACGGTTCATGATACTTATTTCAGCGAAAAAATAGGAGATCCGTTCCGTTGGTTGGAAGATGACCGCTCGGAAGAAACCGGTGCTTGGGTCAAGGAACAAAACAAAGTGACATTTGATTATATCGATAAAATTCCTTTTAGGGATGCCATCGCCTACCGCTTGGAAGAATTATGGAATTATGAAAAATATGGAACTCCTTTCAAAGAAGGAGACAACTACTATTATTTCAAAAATTCAGGCTTACAAAACCAAAGCGTCTTGTTTGGAACTGAAGGATTGGATGGAGAACCCTTTGAGGTTCTAGACCCCAACAGTTTTTCCAAAGATGGAACTTCCTCTCTAGGCGGGATGAGCTTTTCTAAGGACGGAAAACACTTGGCTTACGGAATTTCTGAAGGAGGTTCTGATTGGAGGACGATTCATGTAAAAGACCTATCTTCCAGAAATCAATTATCAGATAAAATAGAGTGGGTCAAATTTTCTTCGATATCTTGGTACAAGGATGGTTTCTTCTATAGCAGATATCCCAAACCCAAAGAAGGGGATGATTTGAAAGGTCAGAATAAATTCCATGCTTTATATTATCATCAACTAGGAACAAATCAATCCAAAGACAAATTGATTTTTGCGGATAGGCGTAAACCCAAAATGAATGTGTATGCCTCCGTAACAGAAGATAAACGTTTTTTGGTCGCCTCTACTTCAGAATCGACGAGTAACAATCGTTTATATTTTAAAGATTTATCGGCAGGTGATGATGCCTTTACACCCATTGTCGAAGAATTGGAAAGCAATTATTGGGTAATTGACAATTTGAATGACAATTTACTCATCCTTACCAACAAGGATGCACCGAATTATCGACTCATCAGTATCAATACCAAAAAGCCTCAAAAGGAATTTTGGGAAGAAATTATTCCTGAAACGGAGAATGTGCTTGAAAGTGTGAGTCATTCCGGAGGCAAATTGGTGGCAAGATACATCAAGGATGCATCATCCTTATTAAAAGTGTTTTCTACCCAAGGAGAACATGAATATGATATCCAATTACCCACCAAGGGAACCGTGGGCGGGTTCTCCGGCGAGAAGGATGAAGATATCGCTTTTTATTCCTTTACTTCCTTTACCTATCCGACTACCATTTTCAAATTCGATTTCAAAACTCAAAAATCGGAAGTGTATCGTTCGCCACAAGTCAAGGGCATCAATCCGGATGATTACGAAACCAAGCAAGTTTTCTACGAAAGCAAAGACGGTACTAAAATTCCCATGTTCATCACTTATAAGAAGGGAACAAAATTGGATGGCACCAACCCTACCCTTCTATATGGCTATGGTGGATTCAACATCAGTATCAAACCTTCGTTCAGTGTTTCTAGAATGATTCTCTTGGAAAATGGAGGCATTTATGCTTCTGCCAATATTCGAGGAGGTGGAGAATATGGACAAAAATGGCACGATGGCGGCCGATTGCTCAACAAGCAAAATGTTTTTGATGATTTCATCGCAGCTGCAGAATACCTCATTGAAAATAATTATACCTCTTCTGATAAATTAGCGATTGAAGGGCGTTCGAATGGAGGGCTCCTAGTGGGTGCTTGCATGACACAGCGCCCGGATTTATTCAAAGTAGCGCTACCTGCGGTGGGTGTTTTAGATATGTTGCGATATCATACTTTTACCATCGGGCATTTCTGGAAAACAGATTATGGTTTGAGTACGGATTCCATCCAATTCCAATATTTATTGAATTATTCTCCGTTGCATAATGTAGAAGCGGGAACAGAATATCCGGCAACCCTAGTTACAACCGCAGATCATGATGATCGAGTTGTTCCGGCTCACTCGTTTAAATTCATTTCCGAATTACAAAAAAATCATGAAGGAGATAATCCGGTTTTAATTCGTATTGATGTATCTGCCGGGCATGGTGCAGGAAAACCTACGAGCATGATTATTTCTGAACGAGCCGATATTCTAGCCTTCATGTTATATAACTTGGAAGAGAATATTGTATACGATTAAACTTTAGCATTGTTAAAAAAAAACAGATATAATATTTTTTTGAATCCCCGTTTTTATAAATGGGGATTTTTCTGTTTTATTTTAACCTTTATTTCTTGCAAGACAGATAAACCTAAAATCAATTCTAATAAAGAAATTGAAAAAAAACTACTCTTAGTACGTGCTTATGAAAAAGAACAAGAATTGGAGTTTTTCCAAACAACAGCAGATTCTATTTTTTCTGTTTTGAAAATCAAAATACGTGAACAACTTCCCTTAGGGAAATTCAATGTTGATTTTTCGGATTCAATTTTAATTATTGATTTCCCGAATGAATTTTACGCTAAAAAAATAAATGCCGGATTCAGTTTTATAAATGAACCTGACACTATTATTTCTATTCCCGAGATACACCAAACAAATATGGTTCATACAAATGCACTTCATCATATTTTCATTTATCCTTCACGCCCCGATAATAACGGTTATTTTAAACCTTGTATACGTTGTCCCAAATGGATGAATGAAGTATATGTTGCGTCACATTTGGATTGGTTAGAAAATTTTCATTTAAAAAATAAATAATGCCCATAGATCAAAAGCCCATGGAATTAAGTCACGAATACAAATATGTTTTGGATCGTTTGGAAAAAACAAACGATTCTCTTTTCATCACCGGACGAGCGGGTACGGGAAAATCAACATTGCTGAGGTTGTTTAGAAAAACCACGAATAAAAAAACAATTGTTTTGGCACCGACCGGCGTAGCCGCCTTAAATGTAAAAGGGCAAACCTTACATTCTTTTTTCGGATTCCCCCCAAAACCACTCACTAAAAAAGATATTAAAAAAAGAAGGTTCAGAAAATTATATGAAAAAATAGAAACCATTATCATTGATGAAATTTCTATGGTCCGTGCCGACATGCTCGATAACATAGATTATTTTCTTCAAATTAACCGAGACAACCCCTTGCCTTTTGGAGGGGTACAAATGGTATTTTTTGGAGATTTATTTCAGCTCCCGCCGGTTGTTGCCGGTGAGGAAGAAAAAATGATGATGAAATTATATTATGACAGTCCTTATTTTTTTTCTGCACGGATATTTGAAATGCTAAATCTTGAAATGGTTGAATTAAGAAAAGTATACCGGCAAGAAGAAAGGCATTTTATCCGTTTGTTGGATGCCGTAAGATTAAACCGGGCCGACTATGATGATATTGCTGATTTGAACGAAAGACATATTCCAGATTTTGATCCAGAAGAAAATTATATTACCCTCTCCACCAGAAATAAGATCGTAAACAGTATTAATCAAAAAGAATTGGATTTAATTCCGTTGGAAGAATATTCCTATATGGCAAAAGTTACCGGAGATTTTAACCCGAAATTATTTCCTACCCAAGCATTGTTAAAATTAAAATTGGGGGCACAGGTCATGTTTATTAAAAATGATCCGAATAAAAAATTCGTAAACGGAACGATTGGTAAAGTTACTTTTTTGGATATCGATAAAATAAAAATTGAAATTACTAATGAAGGGAAAAAAGAAACGATTATTGTAGAAAAAGATGTTTGGGAAATCAATAAATTCAAAATTAATGAAAAAGATAATAACAAAATTGATACTGAGGTAATAGGCACTTTTGAACAATATCCCTTAAAACACGCTTGGGCAATTACCATACACAAAAGCCAAGGAAAGACCTTTGACAGAGCCATTATCGACATGGGTTCCGGAGCTTTTGAGCATGGGCAAACCTATGTTGCATTATCTAGGTGCAGAACCTTGGAAGGCATTGTATTAAAACAAAAGCTCAGGCCCCGTGATATTTTAGTGGATGAACGAATCGTTCAATTTTATGAAAGTAAATTTTAATACAGAAATGAAAAAAATATTGTATTTCATTTTAATTTCATGGATACCCATATTTTCTTTTTCACA
Source organism: Saprospiraceae bacterium (assembly GCA_020629255.1). Lineage (GTDB taxonomy): Bacteria > Bacteroidota > Bacteroidia > Chitinophagales > Saprospiraceae > JAHDCE01. The sequence continues at coordinate 49,641 of JAHDDR010000003.1, forward strand.
AGAAGAAATTGAAATCTATGTGTCCTATAAAGGAGCTGCTGAAAACCCGGGTACCATCATGAAACCCGTAAAAAATTTACAACAAGCTATTTCTCTAGTCAAAAAAAATAAAAATAAAACGCACACCATATACCTTTTTGAAGGAAGCTATTATTCCCCTGAAAGTATTGAAATAAAGAATTTGTCCAATATCACCATCCGTCCTTATCAAGATGATGAAGTAATTATTACTGGAGGAATGGAAATTCTAAAAAACAGAACTCGTTTTGTAAAAGGTACTCCCCATGAAAAAAAATTTAAACAAGAAGCTGTTCCTTATATCAGAATGTTCGATTTAAAAGAATTAGGAATATCCGACTATGGCAAACTGATGCCACATGGTTTTGGGCGACATATTTCTTCCCCCGCAATGGAATTATTTATCAATCAGGAAGCTTGTCAATTGGCACGTTGGCCCAATGATTCTACGGTGCAGATTAAAAATGTAATTGACGAAGGTTCTATTCCACGGCATAGAGACGATTCCAATCGGGGTGGTATTTTCACGTACCAAGAAGATCATATTTCTTCTTGGACAAATGAACAAAATATTTGGTTAAAAGGGTTCTTTAGTAATGGATTTTCAGAAAATGCCATTCAAGTTAAGAATATAGATGCCGAAACAAAAAGAATCAGCACGATCCATCCTTGCCATTATGGATTCAAATCTACCGGCATCCAAAGATATTATGCCTATAACATTTTACAAGAATTAGATACCGAAAACGAATATTATATTGATAGGGGAAACGAGATTTTATTTTTTTATACTCAAGACAGGATAGAAAAAATTCAAGCATCCATCAATGCTACTTCTTTGTTTGTAATAGAAGATTCAAAAAATATTAAAATCCAAAATTTGATTTTTGAAAATTCAAGAAGCAACGGTATTTACATAACAGGAAGCGATAATTGTGAATTATATTATTGCACCTTCAGAAATTTGGGCGCCTATGGTATTTGGATGGGGAAATTATTCGTTCAACACCATAAAAAAATACAGGATAATTTCTTTTTAGGAAAAGAAAATAAAAATTGGCTTACAGAAAATCCTTTCTCCCTTGATGCCGGAAAAAACAATTCTATCAAATACTGTAAAATTTACAATACCGGTGCCGGCGGCATTTATCTATCCGGAGGAAATAGAAAAGATTTAACCAAAGGGAATAATATTGTTGAAAATTGCCATATCCATCATTTTGCACGGTTTGAAAAATCATATCGACCGGGTATATATATACAAGGCGTTGGAAATAGGATTTCGAATTGCCACATCCATCATACAGCACAGGCCGCTATTCTTTTAAAGGGGAATGAACACATTATAGAATATAACGACATTCATGATGTTTGCTTGGACGTTAATGATAGCGGTGCGATTTATTATGGAAGAGACCCTTCTGAATTGGGTAATATTATTCGTTATAATTATTTCCATCACATCGGAAATGAAACCAATAATAATTTAGACGCTGATTTAATTGCTTCCATATATCATGATGACGGTGCGTGTGGAATGGAAGTCTATGGAAATATATTTCATAAACCGGGCAACCAAGCCATACTCATTGGAGGGGGTAACGACAATCACATATACAATAATTTTTTTGTAGATTGTAAAATTTCCATTTTCGCAGATGATCGCCTTATGAACTGGGGAGCACATCTCCTTCAAAAAGATAGTACGATTGCAAAAAAATTAAACCTCATCCATTTTTCTTCTCCTCCCTATTCCGAACAATATCCCAATTTGCCTAATTATTTTACAGATCATGTGGGTGTTCCCAAACGGAATGTGGTTGAAAAAAACATTTTCTGTAATTATGAATATCTATTTGGTGCCAATGGTAAAGACGCCCTTGAATGGAAAGAAGATAATATTTATATGAGTGCCACACCTCACCTTTGGACAACAAAGCAACATGACCGATCGTTCATTCCCGACCCTATGGATATGGTGCATCCTCCAAATTGGAGACATATTATTTTAAAAAAAATCGGGATTCAGAAAGACTATACAAAACACAGATAAAAACTTTTTGTTTGCATATACTTACAAAAACAAATAATTTTTATAAATTTGTAAAAAAATACGGGGATGCTTAAAAAGCTGTTAATTCGGAATTATACCATCATCCAAAAAGTGGAAATCGAATTTTCACAAGGATTGAACATCATCACAGGTGAAACCGGTGCGGGAAAATCCATACTCCTAGGAGCATTGGGTCTGATTATGGGTAAAAGAGCGGATACCAAATCCTTATTTGATGCAGATAACAAATGTATTATTGAAGGTACATTCAGTGTTCCCCAACGCTACCAGCATTTTTTCACAGAACACGATATAGATTTTGATAAGGAAACTATTATCCGGAGGGAAATAACACCTTCCGGAAAATCCAGGGCTTTTATTAATGATACCCCCACCAATTTAAGTACTTTGAAAAAATTAACCGGCTCCCTGGTCGATTTACACCAACAATTCGATACCCTTGATATACATAATGTATCTTTCCAACTCAATATCATAGATGCGTTGGCGGGTCACAAAGACTTGGTTCTCGAATATAGAAAAGAATTTTCTTCCTATTCTAAAAATCGGAAACAACTCGCCCAACTGATACATGAAAGCAATGAAGCCGCCAAAGAAATGGATTTTTTGAATTTCCAACTCAACGAATTCAACGAGGCTGCGCTGGTCGAAAACGAAGATATCGTTGCCGAAAAGGAACTCAAGACCCTATCCAATGCCGAGGAAATCAAAAGAATATTAGGAGCCGTTCATCAACAATTGACCGAAAATGAAAATGCGGTTGTTCCACAATTACAGAACTTATCCTATACTTTGGCCGATATTGATTCCTTCTCCAATCAAATATCCACATTAAAAACTCGTTTCGATGGTTTGATTCTAGAACTGGAAGAACTATCCAATGATATGGAAGGGTTGGGGGATGAAATAGAATATGATCCGGAGAAGATCCAAGAAATCAGAGACCGGTTGGATATTATATACCGGTTACAAAACAAACATCAGACGGCAACGATTACCGAGTTACTGAATATCCAGCACGATATGGAATCCCGTTTAGACTCCTTTGGGGATCTGAGTGAAAAAATTCAATCTTTAGAACAAATTATCCAACAACAGAAACAAACATTAACCCAAAAAGCCAAAACGATATCAAAGAAAAGAAAATCGGTTATTCCTTCCTTCGAAAAACAAACCCAAAAGTCTTTGAGCTTGCTTTCCATGCCACATGCCCAATTAAAAGTTGGTGTTCAAGCATTGGAAGAATTGGATTCAAATGGTATGGATCAAATAGAATTCCTTTTCTGTGCCAATAAAGGCGGCAAATTGGAGTCCATCAAAGATGTAGCTTCCGGTGGTGAATTATCTCGACTTACTTTATGTATTAAGTCACAAGTAGCGGGAGCCTTGGACCTACCCACCATGATATTTGACGAAATAGATACCGGGGTCTCCGGAGATGTTGCCTTGAAAATGGGAAATATCCTTAAAAATCTGGCACGAGGTCACCAAATCATTACCATCACACATACACCACAAATAGCCATCCAAGCCGATACACATTACTTTGTATTCAAAGATCACCGAGGGCATAAAACAACAACCAGTGTCAAACAGCTCTCAAAGGATGACAAGATTAAAGAAATAGCGATAATGCTGAGTGGTAGCCCTCCAACAGATAACGCATTAAATAATGCAAAGGAATTATTAAAAATATAAAGCAGTCTTCCTATATTATCATCTAGGATAAAAAATCTACTTGATATTCAGTCATTAACAAAATTAATCTTACCTTGCGAGTTGTATTAGAACATATTCTCAACTATTTTTTAAATTTTTAATTACATGAAAAAGAATTTTATTGGAACTATCTTAGGCTCATTGGCCCTTATGCTAGGCTTTACTTCTTGTAAGAAAGATTGTACAGATTGTGCTACTGTAACTTATACTTACAATGGTGTAACTGAAACGGAGACTGCTTGTGCAGATGCATACACTGAAGAGGAATGGAATACTTACATGACCGTCCTTGAAGCTTATGCTGCTAGTGATCCTAATGTAACATTAAATAGATTTGAGGATTGCGAGTAATTTGCAATTCCAATTAGAGCGATGGGTTTTTATGGTAATCATAAAAACCCATCGCCTTATGTAAAAAGAATATAACTCATGAAAAAAAATTCTATCAGAACCATCCTCGGTTCCTTGGCATTGATGCTTGGATTCACTTCTTGTAAAAAAGATTGTGTTGAATGTATGAGAGCCAACTACACTTATAATGGTAGTTCATATATCGGAACGTATTGTCAGGATGAAACCGATCTTAATGATGAAGAATGGGAAGTATATGTAGCTCAAAACATCGCCTATGCAGACTCAATTTCCTATCTCACCATTACAGAATTTGAGCATTGTGAATAGTTTTTGATTTTGCATAAGACTCAATAATTATCAAAATAATAATTTTAATAATTATTGAGTCTTATTGCCAAAACAACCTTGACTATTCAGAAGAAGAATGGGATACATATACAGCTTCTGTAACTGTATATGCTGCAAATTCCCCTCTATTATCATAGAGAAATACAAAAATCACTATGCTTATACGTAAAATAAAGCTTCTTTCAAAAATAAATTTAGCTAATTTTTGCTTTATATTTGTATCGGTTTGACCATTTTCAATTAACATTAAAATTATAAACTTCATGAAAAAGAATTTTATCAGAACCATCTTAGGTTCTTTAGCATTAATGCTTGGGTTTACTTCCTGTAAAAAAGATTGTACGGAATGTTTTAGAGCTACTTATACTTATGCTGGGGGAGGTACCTACACCTATTCATTATGCGAAGATGTATCTGGCTACACCGAAGCAGAGTGGGACGCTTATATGGCCGAACTTGAAGCTTATGCTGCCATGTATGCTGAATATACTTTCGAACGATATGAGGATTGTGAATAATATTATTCTGTAGTAAAGATAACTAAATGTAACAGCATGAAAAAGAACTTCTTGGGAACAATTTTAGGATCTCTTGCACTTATGCTCGGTTTTACTTCTTGTAAAAAAGATGATGAAAACAATGAAAACAATGTTAATTGTACCGAATGCTTTACATATTCTTATATGGATATGAGTGGGGGCACAATCACTTATTCTATTTGCCAGGACGATACAAATTACACCCAAGAAGAATGGGATACCTACATTGCCTATTATACGGCTTATGCAGCAGGGAATCCTAATGTTGAATTTGAAGTTTATGAAGATTGCGATTAATCGGATTCTTTATTATTAAAACTCAAGCCCAATGAAAAGAAACTTTATTGGAATCATTTTGGGTTCTCTAGCTCTTATGCTGGGAGTTACTTCTTGCAAAAAAGATTGTACGGAGTGTATGAGATATTCCTATACTTACCAAGGAGGAGGTTCTCTTACATATTATATTTGCCAAGATGATGGAGATTACACCCAAGAGGAATGGGATGTAGCAGTTGCCTATTATACGGCTAATTTTGCCAATAATCCTGATGCTAATTTTGAAATTTATGAGGATTGTGAGTAAAATATTCCTACCTTGATGGAAACAAAAAAAATATAACATTATGAAAAAGAATTTCTTAGGAACTATTTTAGGTTCTCTAGCTCTTATGCTAGGTTTTATTTCTTGTAAAAAAGATTGTACAGATTGTATTCGATACACCTATTCAGAACCTGGTGGAGGATCCTATTCTTACTCTCTTTGTCAGGATAATTTTGAAGGTACACAAGAAGAATGGGATTATTATATTGCCTATTATACGGCTTATGCCGCAACAAATCCTAATTTTGATTTCGAGACCTTCGAAGAATGCGAATAATCTCTATCTAAAAAAGAAGATAAAAGGGTGGTATGTAATTCATACTGCCCTTTTATTTATAATTTGAATAAATGAAAAAAACGTTATCTCACCGTATTCAAAGAAAAATTGTTGTTGCTCTTCTGAAACTAACCGAACGTTTCAAAAGAAATTATATCAAAGTAGCTCATGATTTAAACCAACTCCTCTTTTTCATGGATTTTGAAGAAAGGGACAGTGATATTTATATTGCAACTTACTTAAAATCGGGAACCACTTGGATGCAAGTGATCCTGTACAATATGCTACATGAAGTGGATATGAATTTCAATCATATTTATGATGTTTCTCCTTGGGTAAAAAATGAAGCTCTTAGATTGCGTACTCCTAAACGGATCAATGAATTACCTTCTCCCAGAATTCTGAAAACACACGACAGATATGATTTTTTCGACAAAAGCGTAAAAGGAAAATACATCTGCGTACTTCGGGATGGTAAAGATGTGGCAGCTTCGCTCTTCTACCATAATCGGAATTATCGGGATCCGGATTTGACCTTCACTAAAAATTTCGATAAAAATTTTGTGGATGATTCTTTTAAAATGAATTGGTTCTCTCATGTTCGGGATTGGATCATCAATAAGGAAAATTTGGATGTTCATTATGTTACCTATCATGAAATGAAATCAGATTTCGAAGGAACACTTAAAAATATTGCTCAATTCTTAGGTATCGAATTAACGGATGAAAGAATCCAACAAATAAAAGAAAACACATCCTTCGAAAACATGAAAAAACATGAAGATAAATTTGGTGCGATTCCAAGTAAACAAAGTCGCTTGGTATTTGATCAATTCATAAGAAAGGGAGAGTCGGGAGAAGGAAAGGAACAAATGTCAGAGGAACAATTAAAATTGTTCAATGCGAAGTACAATATCATGATCAAGCCGTTGCTTCCAAAAATAAAGAAGAAAAATTTATAAGATCATCTTTCCAAGTATTAAAAAATCGGTATCGAAATTTTTCGATACCGATTTTTTAACTTTCAGAACAACATCCGTTCATTATTTATATTTATCATTATGAACATTCACTGCGCGCCCCGAAGGCTCATTCATATTTTTGAAGGCTTCATCCCATTCTAAAGCAATAGGTGTACTACATGCCACCGAAGGAACGGATGGCACACATAAAGCGGCAGATTCTGACGGAAAATGTTCTTCGAAAATCGTTCTATAATGATACTCCTCTTTGTTCAACGGGGGATTTACCGGGAAACGGAATTTAGCTTTTTCCATCATCTCATCCGATACCTCCTCATTTACAATTTCTTTTAAAGTATCGATCCAGCTATACCCTACTCCATCAGAAAATTGTTCTTTTTGTCGCCATGCCACACTTGCCGGCAAATAATCTTCGAACGCTTTTCTTACAATCCATTTCTCCATACGATCAGTACACATCTTATCCTTAGGATTAAGACGCATCGCCACATCCATAAATTCTTTATCCAAGAAAGGAACCCTACCTTCTACGCCCCAAGCGGCTAAAGACTTATTAGCACGATTACAATCGTATAAATGTAATTTATCCAATTTACGAACCGTTTCTTTATGGAATTCTTCTGGGTTCGGAGCTTTATGGAAGTACAAATAACCTCCAAAAATTTCATCGGCTCCTTCTCCCGACAATACCATTTTTACGCCCATAGATTTAATCACACGAGCCATCAAATACATCGGCGTACTTGCTCGGATGGTAGTAACATCGTAAGTTTCCAAATGATAAATAACATCACGGATAGCATCCAATCCTTCTTGGATGGTAAATTTTATTTCATGATGAACGGTCCCGATAAAATCTGCAACGTCTTGTGCATGCTTTAAATCCGGCGAACCTTCCAATCCGACAGAAAAAGAATGCAGTTGAGGCCACCAAGCATCTTTCAATCCTTTCGACTCCACCCTTCTACTTGCAAATTTTTTGGCAATGGCAGACACGACCGAAGAATCCAAACCTCCGGAAAGCAAAACACCATAAGGTACGTCGGACATAAGTTGCCGCTCTACCGCATCCTCTAATGCCTGCCTCAATTCCTTGATGCTGGAATCATTATCTTTTACATTTTCATAATCCATCCAATCGCGGGTGTACCATTTTTTCATTTCTGCATCCCCACTGAATTTATAATGCCCCGGCAAGAAAACTTCGATTTTATTACAAACACCTTCCAATGCTTTCAATTCGGATGCCACATAATAATATCCATTCTTGTCCCAACCTTGATACAAAGGAATAACTCCCATGTGATCCCTTGCAATCAAAAAACAATCCTTTTGTTTATCGTATAAGGCAAAAGCAAAAATTCCATTTAATTCTTCGATGAAGTCAACACCTTTTTCTTGATACAATGCCAAGATGACCTCACAATCCGATTCTGTTTGGAATTCATATTTATCCGCTAATTCTTTTCTGATTTTTTGATGATTATATATTTCACCATTTACAGCAAGAACCAGATTTCCATCTTTACTATACAATGGCTGCCCCCCCGATTGAGGATCGACAATAGATAATCTTTCATGGGCTAAGATCGTGTTACCTTCACAAAATATGCCCGACCAATCTGGTCCTCTGTGTCTTTGTTTTTTGGACATATCCAAGACTTGCTGTCTCAAATCTTCATTGTTGTTCTGAATATCGAACACTGCGACAATTCCACACATGTGTACTTATATTTATTTGCTAAAAAAGTGTTTACAAAAATATAGACATCCAACTTTATTGAATGTGAATAAATAATTAGGTAGGTAAGGGTTTAGGGGGATTATTCTTTCAGGTATTTTTTAAATCCTTCAGAAGCTTGGCTTTGCAAATTTCCGTTTTTATCTGCAAAAATGAAATATCCTTCTAAATTTTTATCATTTTTTATCCAATTCATGGCTTTTTCAAGCCCCCCTACCATACAAGCCGTAGCGTAAGCATCAGCAGTCATGCAATCATCAGCAATAATGGTGGCACTAAGGAGGTTAGAACGTTCGGGAAAACCCGTTTTCGGATTGATGGTATGTGAATATTTTTCCCCATCTACCTCATAAAAATTCCGATAATTTCCTGAAGTAGCCATTCCTTTGTCGGATAAATTGACATAAGCCATAAAATCATTGATTTTTGATTCTTCTTCTGGTGTGTTCACACCAATCAACCAATTTTTTCCATTGGGATTTAGACCCTTCGTCCTTACTTCGCCTCCAATTTCTACCAAATAATTATGGATGTTTTTTCCATCTAAATATTCTGCAGCTTTGTCCACCGCATAACCTTTGGCGATGGCTCCAAAATCCAATTGGACTTTTGGGTTGGCCTTTCGAATACCCATGCTAATTTTACCTTTATCTTGACTAGCTTGAAAAGCTAATTTTTCCATTCCTACATATTCCAAAATCCCTTTTACCTTCTTTTCATCCACCTTTGTAATTGGTTCCTTGCCAGTATAGCCAAAGCCCCAATAATTAACAATAGGCATAACTGTAGGATCAAAAAGCCCCTCGGTAATTTTAAAGACTTCTTCTGATTTCTTATAATTGGTCAGGAAATGCTCATTCAACACTTTTTGTTCCTCATTCCCTTCCCATTCTTTTTCATCCCGATTAAAATCGGAAATAACCGATGTTTTTATATACGTCGAAACAGCATTGTTGATTTCTACAAATAAAGAATCCAATTCTCCATTGATGACCTTCGTGTTCGCTCCTTGATATTTTACACTATATGTTGTCCCCATCGTCTTGCCCCCGATCAAGGAATATTCGGTAGTAGCAGAAGGGGTCTCTACATCAGGTTTTTTAGTTTCTGTTGTCTGACAAGAAACCAAGGAAAATATCAATATAAATAGGAATAATACATTCTTCATTTTCGAAAATTTGCACGAAGGTACGCATTTTCTGAATCGAAATCTATACTCCATTTTTTGAAGTTGATGTAGGTGAAAAAGTATTGGAAATCAAATTTTGCTAGGAACCGTAAAGAATTCTGAAATTGGACGGTTTGCTCATCGAAAACATCTTATATTTGCAGCGATTTTCAAACCATTCAAAAATTTGAAACCAAAATGAGTTTTGATCTTATTGTTATAGGAAGTGGGCCCGGCGGCTATGTTGCGGCTATCAGAGCCTCCCAATTAGGAATGAAAGTAGCCGTTGTAGAAAGGGAATCCCTAGGGGGAATTTGTCTGAACTGGGGTTGTATCCCTACAAAAGCCCTATTGAAATCTGCTCAAGTATTCAATTATATTTCACATGCCAAAGATTATGGTATAAAAGTGGCTGGAGCAGAAGCTGATTTTGGTGGAATGATTTCTAGAAGTAGAGCGGTTGCCCAAGGGATGAGCAAAGGCATCAACTTCTTATTCAAGAAAAATAAAATAACGGTGGTCAATGGGTTCGGTAAATTGCTTCGAGGCAAGAAGGTAGAAGTAACGGATGCTGAGGGAAAGAAACAAACCATCGAAGCACCACACATCATTGTAGCTACAGGCGGAAGAGCCAGAGCCTTACCCAGCCTTCCTATGGATGGTAAGAAAATTATCGGTTACCGTGAAGCCATGAGCCTTTCGGAACAACCTAAAAAAATGGTGATTGTTGGAGCAGGTGCCATCGGTGTCGAATTTGCTTATTTCTACAATGCAATTGGTACAGAAGTTACGATAGTAGAATATATGCATGGCTTGGTTCCTAGAGAAGACAAGGATGTTTCTAAGGAGTTGACCAAAGTGTACAAGAAAATGGGGATAAAAACCATCGCCAATTCTGCCGTTCAATCTGTGGATACTTCCGGTAAGGGTTGCAAAGTTTTCATCAAAGGAAATAAGGATGGAAAAGAAACCATTATTGATTGTGATATAGTTCTTTCTGCTACGGGTGTTTCTCCGAATACTGAAAACATTGGTTTGGAAACATTGGGGATTCCTACAGATAGAGGTCTTATTCAAGTCGATGAATTTTATAGAACCTCGGTTCCGGGCATTTATGCTATTGGGGATGTGGTTAAAGGTCCGGCTCTAGCTCACGTTGCGAGTGCGGAAGGCATTATTTGTGTGGAGAAAATAGCAGGTCACCATCCCGAGCCTTTGGATTATGGAAATATTCCGGGTTGTACATATTGTTCGCCGGAAGTAGCGTCTGTGGGCCATACTGAAGAATCTGCCAAGGAAGCCGGTTTTGATATCAAAGTAGGAAAGTTTCCTTTTTCCGCTTCGGGTAAAGCCAGTGCAGCCGGAGCAAAGGAAGGGTTCGTCAAATTAATCTTTGATGCCAAATATGGTGAATTATTGGGGGGGCATATGATAGGTATGAATGTAACCGAAATGATTGCTGAAATTGTTTCTATCCGAAAATTGGAAACGACGGGTCATGAAATCATCAAAACAGTCCATCCGCATCCTACTATGAGTGAAGCGATCATGGAGGCGGCAGCAGCTGCGTATGATGAGGTGATACATTTATAAAAAATATCCATTTCGCTTTATAAAAAAGCCGGAGCATCAAAAATGATGTTCCGGCTTTTTTATATTAATATGATTTTTATTCTTATCGGATTAAAGTAGAATTTCCAGTGAAAGTTTCCTTCCTTCCATCTACATATTCTACCTCAACATACCAAACAAATACAGCAGGATTCATTTTCTGTCCTTTGAAGGTTCCATCCCAAGTTAAAGCCGCATTGGTTGCATTGACCTCATAACCATCTGCTCTGAAAACCATTTCTCCCCAACGATCATATACCCTGAATGTAGTTACTTTCGTTCCTTCGATTCCATGTACCATGAGTACGTCATTCATTAAATCTCCATTAGGAGTGAATCCGCTAGGAACAAAAATTCCTCTTGGTCTATCAATTTGTATGGCGATTTCATCTGTTGCACTACACCCGTTCTCATCCGTAACAATAACGCTGTACACGTTGTTTTCATAATCACTGGCTATAGGCGTGGGGCAATCCATACAAGATAAGGTATCCGAACCATAAAGACCACTCCATTCTATGGTGACTTCGCCTTGAGTATTATAATAATCCAACTCGAGTTGAATGGAATCGGTTAGTTCTATAACGACTACACTTGTATCCGGATAAATGATGGCTTCTACGGCTAATGGCTCCTCTACGTGGATGGAATCTAGGCTAGAAATACATCCATTGGCGTCTTGAACATATACGGTATAATACCCCGGATAAACACCCGGAAAATTGGCGGCTCCAACATATTCAATACCATCAATACTGTACGTATATGGATAAATCCCTCCATCGGCTTCAATAAAAATAGTACCATCCCGATCTCCATGACACGTCACTCCTTCGGTAGTTGTTGAGAATATCAAGGAATCGGGTTGTTCTATAATAATGTTATTGGTAGTAACACATCCATTAAAGTCTGTAACTTCTACCTGGTATTCTCCTATCGGAATATTCGGTAAAGAATCTGTGAAGGATAAGGTATCCATATTTACTACATCTGTCCAAATGTAAGAATAAGGAGAAACCCCTCCTTCTGCATTTACCCAAGCCATTCCGGAAGTTTCGCCATAGCAAACCACATTACTACCCATTACATCTGCCGTTAATAGCAATTGATTCTCAACCATGAAAGAAGCTGTTGCAAAACAACCCAAGGAGTCGGTAACTGTAACATTATAATTACCAATGGATAAATCTATCGCCACCATACTATCCTGACCATTTTGCCAATCATAGGTATAAGGTGCTGTTCCTCCTACTCCAGTTATTGAAATGGTTCCATCCCCACCATTGTAACAACTAACAGGTATAATAGTGTCTAAAGCAATTTCTAGTTCCGTCGGCTGGCCGATTGTAATCGTATCCATACCGATACATCCAAACGAATCTGTTATGGTTACAGTATAGGTTTGTCCAGCCGTTAGTCCAATAGCAGTAGGATTGGTTTGAGGGAAAGGCGTACTCCAATTAAATGTAAAATCCGAGATATCTGTTCCTACTCCACCACTTACAGATTCTACAGTGGCTGTTCCATCGAAACCTCCAAAGCAACTTGCGTCTGTCGAGGAAAGGATGCTGTTAATTTCTGCCAATTCATTCACGACCACTTCGCTTATAGCCGTACAACCATTCGTATCTGTAACTGTTACAAAATGGCTTCCCGGCCCTAAACCAGTTACAAAAGGTGTTTGAGTGTTATCGGTCCAGATATAAGAATATCCAGGAGTACCACCAAAAGCAGAAACAGTTGCCTGTCCATTGTTTGCACCAAAGCAAATTGTAGGATCAGGCGACATGGTTAATGTCAATTCGGAATTGGGTTCATTGACAGTTGTCGAAGAACTTGCTGTACATCCATTTTCATCTGTAACTTCTAGTGTATAGGTTCCTGCGGCAATACCTGTCAAATCTTCTGTGACCGGCGAATTAGACCATGAATAAGTGTAAGTCCCTGTACCTCCTGTTATTGTGGCATCTATTTCGCCATCAGAACCACCAAAACAGGAAACATCTGTTGGATTTAAATTAATGTTTAACGCAGCTGGTTCATTTACGATTAATGAAGATGAAATCGTACAATTATTATCATCCGTAATGACAACATTATATGTCCCGGCAGAAAGGTTGTTGATTAAATTGCTATCCGTATTGAAACAATAGGAGAATTCTGTTGTATTTGGATCGAACCCTGCGGGTAAATTAATACAATGTTGTTCAATGTTATTTGTTTCTACAACAAGAGGAATAACCTCCGTATTCGGAATCGTTTCATTGAAATCGCAAACTCCATTATCATTAACATCCGGAGAATAAGGTATGCAAGGATCGTTGTCATTTGGATCTTGAGCTGCACAAATTCCATCACCATCATTGTCGGTTGGATCGGGAGTACAACTACCAGAAGAGATAATCGAAACTACAACATATGTACTTAGCGTATTGTTTCCATCTTCTGCACTTAAACAAATTTCGTCTAAGCCGAAACCAGTTTGTGAACCAGCATCGTACTCTAGACAACCTGTATTATTATCTAATTCCCAAAGGGCATAAATACTAGAATTGGATACAAACTGTGGCCCATGTCCCCACGTTATAGAATAAGGGGCTACCCCTCCACTGAAGGTTACACCGGCATACCCATCGTTACCTCCATTACATGACACATCTCCTATTACATTAAAAATAGATAGCGAATCTGGTTCATCAATAGAAATACTACCCGTTATAGAGCAAGCGTTAGCATCTGTTGCAGTTACTGTATATGTACCTAAGGCTAGGTTGCTCAATATTTGCCCTGCTCCAGCATTCCAAACATAAGTGATGGGTGCCGTTCCACCATTGGCGATTGCAGACACTGTTCCATCTGTACCTCCGTAACAAGAAATATCCGTTCCTGACAAATCTAATGTTAACTCCGTAGGTTCTACAATCTCGATGAAATTGGTAGTAGAGCAACCCAGTCCATCCGTTACGGTTACCGTGTAGATTTGAGCAGATAAATCTGAAACTGTTGCCGTGTTAGAACCACCAGGATCATTCCAAGCATAGAAATAAGTCCCATCTCCTCCATTGGCTGTAATCGTTACTGTTCCATCACTTATATTAAAACAGGAAGCATTGGTCCCGGAAATAGTTGTAGTGAGTTCGGGTTGTTCGGTTATGGTATATAAATCTGATGCTGTACAGCCGTTCACATCTTCAACGGTAACAGTGTAAGTTCCTGCGGGTAAATCTGCAACATTGTCATTAGCACCTGGTACTGACCATTGATAAATTAACGTTCCTGTACCTCCTGTCACACTCACATTTACACTACCTGTCGATTCTCCAAAACAATCCACATTCGTACCTCCCATAGTCAAGACCAATCCAGAAGGTTCATTAATGGTAATTTCATCGGAAATGGTACAGCCGTTATCATCTGTAACGGTAAGTGTATATGTACCACTTGATAAATTTGAAATATCGGAATTCGTCTCTCCTGTAACTGACCATTGATAGGAATAATTTCCTACTCCCCCCGATACTGTTGAGGTAGCTGCCCCATCTGAACCTCCGGCACAAGTAATATCCGAAGGAGAAATATTCAGTACTAAAGTATCAGGTATTAAAACTTCTGCACTATCCACAACCATACAATTGTTCATATCAGTGACGGTAACATAATGCCATCCACCCGGAAGGTTAGTAGCCGTAGCACCAACTTGGCTGCCAAAACTCCAATTATAAGTGTAGCCTCCGGATCCATCTGCTGCTACTATTGTTGCTGTACCATCAGAAGATGCGTTACACAACGTAGGTGTCGATGATATTGTGGTTGTTATCTGGCTGGGTTCACTAACCATAGTAGAATTTATGTGTGTGCATCCATTCAAATCTGTAACGGTAACTGTATATATTCCTGCGGGTAGGTCTATGGCTGTTGAGGTGTTTTGGCTATTGGCATTTACGCTCCATTGGTATAAATAACCACCTACACCTCCTTGGGCTGTTATTGTTGCTGTTCCGTCGTTGCCTCCTGCACAAGAAACACTGGTAGTAGATGTTACAGAAGTAATTTCTGTTTCTTCAGTCACTTCATAAGAATCAACGGCTGTACAAGAATTAGCATCGGCAACGGTTACCGTATATGTTCCGATGGGTAAATCAATAATATTGTCGCTGTTGCCTGGAACAGACCAAGTATATGTATAGGTAGGTGTGCCACCTGAAGGTGTTACATTTGCCGACCCAGTACTACCGCCAAAACAAGCAATATTCGTGCCTCCCATAATGAGGGTTACCTCCGTGGGTTCGGCAATGGCTATGGTATCTTGTGCTGTACAGCCATTATCATCCGTAACCGTTACGGTATAAACACCAGCACTTAAATTTGAAATTAGATCATTATTTTCACCCATCACATTCCAAGCGTATGAAATGGTTCCGGTTCCTCCTATTACACTTGCAATAGCATTACCATCCGAAGCTCCAAAGCATGTAGCATCATTGCCTGTAACATTCAATAAAATAGGATTAGGGACAGTTACTTCTACACTGTCTACAACAAAACAACCATTCATATCAGTAACAGTTACAAAATGCCATCCATCTATTAGGTTTATCGCTGTAGGTGTATTTTGATTGTTATCACTCCAAAGGTAGGTGTAAGAAGGTGTTCCTCCCGAAGCCACAACAGTAGCTGTGCCATCAGTAGAACCTACACAGGATGCTTGGGTAGACGACATTGTGGTTGACATTCCACCCGGAGCAATTACTGTTGCCGAATCCGTTATTGAACATCCATTGGTATCTGTAATTGTAACATCATAAGAACCCGCAGCCAAGTTTGAAGCCGAAGCTGTTATTTGATTTCCGGCATTGGCATCCCATTGATAAGTATAAGACCCCGTACCTCCAGAAGCAGAAACAGCAGCAGAACCATCTGTACCTCCTCCACAAGAAGCATCAGTACTTGAAGTAGAACTTGTTATTTCTGTTTCTTCGAAAATTTCAAACGAATTAGAAGCAGTACAAGAATTGGCATCTGTAACGGTAACCGTATATGTTCCCACCATTAGGTTAGAGATCAAGTCCATATTCCCAGGCACAGACCATGAATAAGAATAGGAAGCCGTTCCACCTGTGACACTGACATTCACAGAGCCTGTACTGCCTCCAAAGCAGGCCACATCCGTCCCGCCCATTGTTAGAATGAGTTCATTCGGCTCGGCGACATCAATCATATCTTCTGTTGTACATCCGTTATCATCCGTAACAGTTACAGTATAGGTTCCTGCACCAACATTTGTAATAGAACTATTGATTTCTCCCATAACATTCCAAGCATAAGAGAAATTACCGGCTCCCCCTGAAGCTGCTACAATTACAGAGCCATCTGTACCACTGAAGCAAGAGGCGTCATTAGCAGTCATAAATGTAACCATTGGATTGGGAACTGAAACTTCTACACTATCTACATTCACACAGCCGTTCATATCTGTTACTGAAACATAATGCCAACCATCGGGTAAATTTATGGCTGTCGGGGTAACTTGAGAATTATCACTCCAATTATAGGTAAATCCTCCTGCTCCACCAGAAGCTGTAACAGTAGCTGTTCCGTCATTTACGCCCACACAGGATGCCGGAGTGGATGACATGACTGTTGTAATGTTACCCGGAGCAATTATTGTTGCCGAATTTGTGGCAGAACAACCATTTGTGTCAGTTATAGTAACCTCATAAGTACCAGCCGGTAGATTTGAAGCAGTAGCTGTCATTTGATTTCCTGTATTATTATCCCATTGATACGTAAATCCTCCAATTCCTCCTGATGGAACAACTGTGGCAGAACCATCCATACCCCCTCCACAAGAAGCATCCGTTGTTGATGTTGTACTTGTTATCTCGGATTCCTCAACCACTTCGTAAGAGTCTGTAGCAATACAAGAATTCATGTCTGATACTGTTACAGTATAGATGCCAATAGGTAAGTTGGAAATATTATCATTATTACCTGGGACAGACCATGTGTAAGAATAAACAGGTGTACCACCGGTTACAGATACATTTGCTGTACCTGTACTTTCTCCGAAACAAGCCACATTTGTTCCTCCGATAGTAAGGAGAATTTCATCGGGTTCTGTGATATCTATCATGTCTTCTACAGTACATCCGTTACCATCGGTGACTGTGACGGTATACGTTCCTGCTGTTATATTTGTTATCGAACTCGTGATTTCACCCATAATATTCCAAGCATAGGTCAAATTACCACTTCCTCCGGAAGCCGTGACCGTTGCACTACCATCCGAACCATTAAAACAGGAAACATTTATACCAGTTAGTGTGGCTACAATCGGATTGGGGACCAATACTTCTATACTATCTATAACCATACAGCCATTCATATCCGTAACGGTCACGTAATGCCAACCATCCATTAAATTTATGGCTGTGGGGGTATTTTGTGCATTGTCACTCCAATTATACATGTAACCACCTGCACCTCCAGACGCTACTACAGTAGCAGTTCCATCGGTAGCGCCATTACAAGAGGCCTCTGTTGCACTCATGGTTGTTGACATGGAAGTAGGTGCAGTAACCGTAGCCGTAGCTGTTTCTGAACAACCTGCCGAATCCGTTACAGTAACGGTGTATGTTCCGGTCCCCAGATTCGTAGCGACATCTGTCATTTGCGAACCTGCATTAGCACCCCATTCATACAAATAACCCCCTGCACCATTTGATGCGACTACGGTAGCAGTACCATCTGTCAAGCCATCACAAGAAGCTTCTGTTGTTGATGTTGATAAGGTAATCGATGTGTTTTCTTGAATTGTTTCTGTTACGACAAGAGTACAAGAATTTTCATCGGTAATAGTTACTGTGTATGTATCCCCCGGAAGAGCATTTATGGTTTCATCCGTATCGGGTAAATTACTCCATTGGTAAGAATAAATGCCCGTTCCCCCTGAAGGTGTAACGGTAATAGAACCATCATTCACTCCTGAACAGGATACATCATTGATGGATGATGTCGATGTTAATTCTAAAGGTTCATTTATGGTAAATGTCTCTGTTAATGAACAATCACTATCCGTAATGGTCACGGTATAATCTCCGGGAGCCAGAGAAGTGAACATTCCATCATTATTGGATGCCGAACCAATATCAAAAGTTATGGTGCCGGCTCCATTTGCTGAAATCGTGGCAGAACCATCATCATCATTAAAACAAGTGATATCTGTTGTCTGATCCACATTTGTGGTCAATTGGCATTCTTGAGAAATACAATTTATGGTTGCGATGGGGCTATCGCTACAATCTGCACTAATGGCTTGTACTTGGAAATTGACGGATTGACCTACGGTAAGCCCTGTAACTTCATAAAATAAATCGCCTGGGTTTACCGTAACCCAACCTCCATTATCGACATTAATTTCATAGTTTTCTGCCCCTGGCACATCTGCCCATTCTACTGTAACAGAATTGGCTGTCGATGCTCCGCAAGTCAACACCGGTTCCGGTAATTGATTGATGACTTCAATGTTCACATAAGAAGTAACGGAACAACCGTAAGTATCATAAATCAATACCTCATAATCTGTGGAAACAACAGGGGATGCTGTTGGATCCGGGCAATTAAAACATGAAAGTCCTGTTGGAGGTGTCCATTCATAACTAATGGTATAAAGATTATTGAATGAAATGCTCCAAGAATTAAATGTAGGAGCAAATCCGGTTTGATTATCATAGACAATTAATGACCATTGACCTTCTACACTTGCACCATAGATATCTGTCCATGGTGCTTCGGGTAAATAATTACCGGTATAGGGTGCATCCGTTTCTGGTGCATCAGAGATAGCAACCGGTGCAAATTCTGTAAAACAAGTATTGGTATAATGGGGACCAATCCCCCCATTTCCTGTACTTAAAATTAAAATTTCGCCCGTAGGTGTCGTTAAATACAAATCTATATCTGAAATGAACAAAGCGCCGGTCATATCGACACAGATAGATTGGATAACTCCTGGTTCTACCGTTTCGTAAGGAACTCCAGAAACATCAATAGTGAATTCGTAAGGTGTTTCCGGTACAATGACCACGGCATCGTTATTATCAAAAACAATGGGAGGAGGAGTAAATATGGTTGTATTGGGATCCAATGTCGAGGCATCCAAATCTATGCTTTGTCCTTCACAAATAGTATCATTTACCGTAACAGATTCGGGCATTTGGTTTTCGATGATTCCTAATTTAATCGTATCAAAGAAACATACATCCGTTTGGACTATCAATTCGATTGATTCTAGACCTTCATCTATAAAATCTTCTATTCCTTCTATGGTAACTGCCACAGAATCGGAACCTGCCGGAATAACAAGATCCAAAGGAAATTCTGTGTAATCGACGCCATTTTCAGCTACCCCTTCCAGAACATAATTCAAGGGATAATCTACAGGAGTAGGATTCGGTAATACGAAGGCAATTGTTGCAGAAGTACAACCTTCGGAGATAGTTCCATCTATACTCACAGTGGTCGGTTTTACTTGGATGGATCCTGTGCCGAACGATTTTGCTGCCAAGAACACACCTGTATCCCATTGAGAATCCAGTGCATCTCCAACAGCCAGTTTAATGGTATACGTTTCACAAGGAATTACAACCGCTCTGGCTGTAAATACTTTTGTAAATCCATCGAATTCAAGATTGATATTTGAGCCTACAGGGTTGGAGTTATAAAAAGACATATTGCCTGGATCGGGCACGCAATTTGGGTCATCGTTTACATTGTCTATTGTTACGGGGTATGTCGTACCCGGTACCAATGCAATATTCGCTGAATTATTTGAAAAGGGTCCTGTTATTCCCGGACCGCTGATGAAAAACCCAAATGCATCATTGAATTGACAAACAAACTCGGGATACTCATCTGAAGCAAATACGTAATCAAACTCTAGGGTATCTGCTAAAGGTATAAAAGTTATTTCATAAATCGCTGCGTCATTGATAACAGTTCCTCCAACTATATCTACCAAATCTGGATCAGAACCACCACTCGAGTTGCCTGTAGTTCCATCCCCTAGGTTGGAACAAGAATTATTATCTTCACAATTGGGAGCACCATTCACATCATCAGCAAAGCCGGTTGTCATGACTACACCTCTATCAATACCAATTTCTCCCGAAGCATTTTCAAAATATCCAACAGAGAGGGGATCTCCATTATAGGTTACATTCAATACTTCAACTCCTTCATCCAAAAAAACGTTCTCTATTAAATTAACGGGTGTGAAAGGAACCACATTTCCAGGAGTCACTTCCATTTGGCTTTTCAAAGAAAATACTTGAAAGACAAAAATTGATATGATAAAAAATCTTAAGTGATTGGTCAAAAACATAATCCGAAAGCTTTATTGTTTGTGGTTTTTGTTCTATTTGAGTACGATATAAAAGGTTAAAGATAAGCCTTTCGTTTTATCTTTAGGTTTTCTTTTATGTTTAAAAGATTCCATACAAGGGCGTTATCTGTGAAAATTAGAGAAAATGCCATAAAACCAACTGATTCTCAAGCAAATAAACTAGCACAATAATTATTCCTTAAATCGTTAATTTTGCATTTTTGTCCAACAAATTACATTTCAAACATAAAATGGAAGATATAGAAAAAGATCGGAGATACGAATATTGTGAAAGATTGAGCCAAGATCATAGCAAAGCTCTTCATGATGTTTACCGACAAACACATTTGAAAACCTTGGCTCCTCGAATGGTTTCTGGACAATTACAGGGGCGTTTACTGAGTTTTCTTGTTCATATTTTTAAGCCCCTGCACATACTAGAAATTGGTACTTTTTCTGGTTATGCTACCTTGTGTTTGGCTGAAGGATTACCCGAAAACGGGAAAATTACTTCTATAGAAGTAAATGATGAATTTGAATATCTGATTCGTAAGCATTTAGAAAATTGCCCGAATAAAAAGAATATCGAATTAAAATTCGGGAGTGCCTTGGATGTTATCCCTACTTTGGAATCAGAATTCGATTTGGTTTTTATTGATGCTAAAAAATTAGATTATCCCCTTTATTATGATTTGGTTTTTGATAAGGTAAGTAGCGGTGGAGTTATTATTTTTGATAATGTGCTATGGAGTAATAAAGTTTTAGATTTGGATGAACACAAAGATCCAAGAACCCAAACCTTACACGAATTAAATCTAAGAATAAAAAATGATTCTAGAGTGGAGAACTTTATTCTTCCTCTAAGGGATGGACTTCAAATTGTACGGAAAATATGAGTCGGATAAAAAACAAGATAGCTCCTTTATTAGGAACCTTTTTTGATTTCGTTCCTTTTCAAAAAATAATGGGACGGGTGGAAATTCCTTTTCTACCCTTTTATCATGTGGTTGGAGAGATGGAGGAACTCCCACATATTTCGAATTTATATATTGCACGAACACAAAAACAATTCGAAGAAGATCTTGATTTCTTTTTACAATACTTCGAACCGATTTCTTTAGAAGAAATGATTTGTTTCGATAAAAAAAATAAAAAACCCGTTTTTCATTTATCTTTCGACGATGGATTACGTCAAGTATATGACATAACATTGCCCATACTAGAAAAAAAAGGAATTCCAGCTACTATTTTTTTCAATACGAATTTCATAGACAACAAGGAATTATTTTTTAGATACAAAGTAAGTTTATTAATTGAAAAAATTAAATTAAAAGAAATTAGTGAAATAGAAATAAACGAACTGGGTATCCATCCTGAAAACTTATTAAACATCAACGACATCCACCACCCTATTTTTGAACCTTTCCAAGCTCTTTTTGATGAATTCCTAAAATCCTACCAACCCTATATGAACAGTAGGCAAATCAATGATTTAATAGATAGAGGATTTACGATTGGAGCCCACAGTGAAAACCACCCTCATTATAGTAATCTGACACTTCCCCAACAAATTAAACAAACAAAAAATAGCATTGATTTTTTAGTCCAAAAATTTAATTTAAACTACAGAGCTTTTTCTTTTCCTTTTACTGATTATAATATCCAACATCAATTTTTTAATCGAATAAAGAAAAATAAAATGGCCGATATTGTTTTCGGTTGTGCCGGATTAAAAAAAGAAAAAGCCGATTTCCATTGGCAAAGAGTTGCGATGGAAGGAACAGAAAAAAATGCAGAAAAAATTTTACGAGAAGAATATTTATATTCCTATTTTTCAAAATTCTTGGGGCAGCAAACCGTTGCTAGAAAATAAAAAAAGGAGTGCAAATGCACTCCTTTTTTTATTTATTTTTTCCGAACCACACTAATGGGCATTTCATCATCATAATCTCCTTTAATGACCGGAGTTTGTCGGAACTGTGTATACGATTTTACTTCTTGGGAAATATAATCATACAATTCTTTTAAATTAACGATTCCATTTCCATTAAAATCTGCTTCACCTTTCATGCCCCTCAATAAATAATGGCTGAAAACTCCTTGTCTTACCCTTAAAGATTCCAAAGAAGTTTCTTCGGGTTTAGACGACAACATCAATGCCGTTCCTGCTTCAGAACGAGAAAGCGTATTGTAATAATCCGAAACGATTTCATCAATATTATACCCACCTTTGGAGGCAAAAGTATAGCTTCCGGAATGGCAAGCATCAGCAATGCACAATTTATATTTTGCCATACTATTCTCAAATACTTTCTGAATTTCCTTGTGCATTAATTTATTGTGATAACCATCATAATCGATGGGAAGGAATGCTCCTTTCAAACCATGCCCTGAAAAATAAAGCATGATCAAATCATCTTTATCCGCTTTACCATAAAGCTCTTTCATCGAACTCATGATATTTTCATGTGTAGCATCCTCATCTACCAAAACCCTTATTTGCTCATCGGGCAATGCTCCTCCAGCCGGGCTTTGCATAAAAGCCATGAGGCGAAAAGCATCATTATCAGAATATTTTAGCGGTTTCATGTGGGTATAACTTGAAACGCCAACAATCACAGCCCAAATTTTTGTCCTGCCATTATCCTCAACCATTTGAGAAGGGTCTGATATTTCTTTATACGGTTGGAATTGTCCTTTCTCCCAAAGACCTATAAATTGCTTGCCTTGTGCTGTAGTAAAAGTACCATATCCATGTGCGATATCATTGAGCCAATCGCCTTCGTAGATTTCTCCTCCGGGGTATTCTACCCTGCCCCAACCACTTGGGATACCATTTTTAAATTCTCCGCGGTAACGAGTTCCATCAGAATAATTATAATATCCTTCCTTGATGTTTCCGCAATCACCATAGGTACAATCTCGGATGCTCCCCCCTCTTGTTTCTCCCAAATAGGTTCCGAATTCCCAAACACCTTTTGTTACAGAATTATCTTCATGCATGATTCTTCCTTCTCCGTGTGGGAAATTCTCATGCCAATTTCCATCAAAAACATCTCCATTAGTATAGAACCATTTTCCCGATCCATGAAATTTCCCTTTTACGAAACCTCCTTCATATCGGGTACCGTCAGGAAACCCCATAATGCCTTCTCCATTGTGGCAGTTCCCCATCAGGCAACCCGTTTGGATCTCTCCTTCGGTAACCGTTTTTTGAGCAAAATCACTATTGATGACTTCTCCCTCTTCATCTATCAATTCGCCTTTTTTCCAAAGCCCTTTCGATGTTGTACCATCAGCTCGATAAAGTGTTCCTGTTCCATCTGGCATCCTTTGGGCCCACCAGCCCTCGTATTTATCACCATCAGCATATTCACATACGCCCCAACCATGGAATTGTCCATTTTGGAATTGGCCGGAGTAAACAGAACCACTCCTAAATTTGTAGGTACCTTTACCATTTTCACAATCGCCCTCTATACATTGGGCAGACATGATAAAAGGGAGGAATAAAAATAAAACGGGAAGAATGCTGTTACGTAGTTCCATAACGAAGTGTTTTTAGTTTTCTCAATGTTTTTGGTGCATTGCACGTGAAAAGCCTTATCGGGAGGACTTAAATTTATAAAATAAATTATTCAGATAATAGTTTTTTCAACATATTTAACAAATATGAATACGTTGTAATATGTAATTTGTTTCCTTATTACAACTTCTTAACTTATTCTACCACAAGATTAATACCACTTTGAATTTATAGATGGTATTAGACTTTATTTAATCCAACGTTGGGTATTGAGCATGGCTTTGGGGTAATCCACTCCTAGTTTGAGATGCACTTCTTCTTGTTCTTCTTCTGTGAGCAATTCGGGAATATGGATTTTATCCGACGGAACTTCCTTGAGTTCCGGCAACCATAATTTCACATATTCGCCTTGTGGATCATAACGCCTTGCTTGGGAAATGATATTAAATGTACGATCTTCTCTAGGATCACTGCCTATTCCAGAAATTTGAATCCAATTGCCCCAATTGCTACAAGGATCATAATCCAATAACATGGATTCGAAATATTCGGCTCCCATCTGCCAATTGACTTTTAATTCTTTTACAAGAAAACTTGCCGTATTTTGCCTTCCTCGATTTGACATAAAACCAGTTTGGTTAAGTTCCTTCATATTGGCATCTATAAATGGAATTCCAGTTCTTCCTTGTTGCCACAGATGGAAGAGTTGTTTTTCTGTGGAAAGATTAGGTAACGGATCTTTTTTGATTCCTCCTTTTTTGAAGATAAGGTT
>JAHDDR010000100.1:0-7144 GCA_020629255.1 Saprospiraceae bacterium
ATTTATTAGGGTATAAAAATAGTTGTCATTATCCCAGTACAAATGTTTCATGCCCATCTGCCAATAGTTTAGGCTGGTTTAGTGTTTCAGGAGACTATACATATCCAGAACATGATATCAAAAGTGCGATAAGATTGAGACAAGAGATTTCAGATTTAACTCTTTGGAACAATGAAATAGGAGTAAGAGCAAAATATACCTCAAAAACTGATTTTGTTTCTGTTGATATTAAGAATAAAATAAGGGTTACACAAGAAACAACTGATGATGTAGGCAACCCAGCAGATTATACAAATTATTTTTCAGGCATATCTGCTTTTGATGGTGCACAAGATTTTTCATTTACTGATTTGGAAGTAGATGGCTATGCTTTAGGTATTGAAGATGTGATAGATACTCCTACTCCTATTTGTAACTTCAAGGCAATAAATATAACGAATTCATTTACCCAAAACTCATTTGTTTCTTCTCGTTATAATAACTTTAATGTTTCTTGTAGTCCTCCGAGCAATCTACATAAGACTAACTCTTCAAATAATTCTATTACTATTGATTGGGATGATAGTAATACTCCGCCTCAAAAAATAGGAATTCGTTATAAGGATACAAATGAATTATATTGGAATTTTATTTGGTTGGATCAAAGTTTGGGAGATCCAATGAATGGACCCTATACTATAAATAATTTGACTTCGAATACTACATATGAAGTTCAATTAATTTCAGGGTGTCTTCATACTTTTTCTTCAAATGCTGATAGGAATGCTTATTACCAATTACCTAGATTTAATTGTTTTCATTTTGGTCCTCGAAATTTTATATACAATCCTAATATTGATCCTTTGACGGGGTGCCCAAGTATCGAGGTTCTGGATAATTTTAGCCAAGTACCCCAAGCCCATAATGAATATGGACGCCCTTCGGAATGGACGAGTGTAGTACTAATGGATAATTTTTCTCCTCGTTTATCTTTGCAAGATGAGCAATTCATGGTTAATCCCAATCCCCATATCGGAAATAAAAACCTTACCCTATCTTTTTATTCCGAGCAAGAGGAAAATCGAGTATTTTCAATGTTTGATGTCAACGGGAAAATGATAAAGACTTGGTCAATGCCAACGATAGAAGGTAGAAATACACATTCAATAGAAGTATTGGATCTAACCGCTGGAATTTATTTTATTTCTGATGATAAAGGACAATATGCGAAATTTATAAGGATGTAAATTTCCTAACTTCCTTGTATTTAATAAACCTTAAAAGCATTTGGAGAACCTTCTCCAAATGCTTTTGCTTTTTGAGATCATATCTAATGATGTGGAAATAAATCAATTCCTCAATTTTAAAATAATATCTTTGCTAAAGAAAATTTTTCTTTTTTATGAAAATCCTACATACAGCAGACTGGCATCTCGGGCAGAAATTCAAGGGGAATTTGGATCGCATAGATGAGCATCGCTTTGCGATGTCTTGGTTACTGGATTGTATTAAGAAAGAAAAAATAGATGTTTTAATTGTTGCAGGAGATATTTTTGATACCCCAAACCCAGCCAATAATGCCAGAGAATTGTATTATAATTTTTTAGTGGATGTTTCTAAAAGTGGTTGCCAACATATTGTTATTACAGGAGGAAACCATGATTCGCCTTCCATGCTGAATGCACCAAAAGAAATTTTGTCGGCGATTCGTACACATGTAGTCGGTGCAGCTACTGGGAATATTGAAGATGAAATCATCGAACTTAAAAATGAAAAAGGGGAATTAGAAATGATCGTGGCGGCGGTTCCTTTTTTGAGGGATAGAGATTTGAAGGTTTCTATTTCTGGAGAAAGTGGCGAAGAAAGAATTGAACGAATAAAAGAAGGAATAAAAAATCATTATAAAGAAGTAGGGGCGTTTTTTAAAAAATATAAAAAAAATAATATTCCATTAATAGCAACAGGACATCTCTATGCCAAAGGGGCAACGGCTTCTGATAAACAAGATAATATTTATATTGGTGATATGGAAAATATTGCTGCTGCAGATTTTCCGATCAATTTGGATTATGTCGCTTTGGGGCATTTGCATAAATCCCAAATCATTGGAAAGAAAAAACACATCCGATATTCTGGCTCTTTAATTCCTATGAGTTTCGGAGAATGGAAAGATGAAAAATCAATTACTATTGTTGAGTTTGAAAAAAAGAAAATAAAAGATATTGAAATTAAAAAAATCCCGACATTCAGAAAATTAGTGGCATTAAAAGGCGAAGAAATCGAAATAGAAAAAAAACTAGAACAAATAGCCAATGAAATAAAAGAATCAAACAATAAACTAGAAGCCTGGGTGGAAATTATTATCGAATCGGATAAAACCCGCCCCGATGCTTATCGCTATTTTAATGAATGGGCAAAAGATTTACCGCTGCAAATATTAAGGGTCAGTTTTACAAAAAAATACGAAGCTGTTGATGCACTATCTACAGATTATGAATTAGATAATTTATCGCCCGAAGATATTTTTAAAAAAAGATGTGAGTCAGTGGGACTGGATGAAAAAGAAACAAAGGGATCATTAAAATCATTCAAAGAATTATTAAATTGGATGCAAGATAAAGAGGAATGATGGGTCGAATTAATTTTTAATAAATCGTAAATCAGTTGGACAAGGTTCCGGTGGTGGTGGGCAACTAGAAGATGCCGTGTGATTGGAGCCGGCTTCCAGTGTAATATTGGTCGGTGAATTCGAAAAATTCGTAATAAGCAAAACATACACTTCTCCTGCTATTGCCGTAGTAGAAAATGTACCGGTAGAAATAGTAGAGTACGTACAGCCTATAACATCTCCTCCCGTTGTTCCATTTCCATAGATTTCACAAGCTCCTTGTGCTGTGGGGAAATCAGCAAACGGACCGTACATGATGCCGTCAACATCTACATTGGCGGAATTGGAAAAATCGATTTCTAAAGTGCCATCTCCTGTAATTTCTATATAATACCAGGCTGGATTAGGGGAAGTACTTAAACAATCATAATCGTTACCGGGGTTTGTGTCTTCAGCATCGGCCTGATTGGTTGTAGCAGGATATACAATGGGGTTTTCAGTACAGAATTGCGTGAAATCCCCAACCACATTACAATCTGACGGAGGAGGTGGGGTATTGATACATATATCGAACGTTGTGGTTTGTGGAGAACTGCTATAAGAATAAACTTGTATATAGTACGTTGTGCCAGGAACAAAATTCGAATAAACTAAACCATTATTATCATCAGTACAATCAACATTAGTTAAGGTATTACAATTATTGGTCGTAAAAATACCATAAGCTAAATCGGTTGTAGAACCGTTGATATTATCAACTAATATCTGATGAATGGAACTTGTAGCAACAAAGGAATACCAAACATCGTCATCTTCGGAACCAAAACAAGTATTTTCGCCCGAGGTGGTAGCAGAAAAAACAGTTCCAGAAGTAACAACGCCACAATTTTCGGTAGAGGAGACAGTTAAATTAATAGCTCCATTACATTCATCATTTGGAGGGGGTGGGGGGGGAGTAATAACGCAAATATCAAAAGTAGTAGTTTGGAAAGAACTACTCCAACTATAGGCTTGTATGTAATAGGTGTTGCCTGGTGTTAGACCATTTACTGTCAAACCGGAATTGTTGTCCGTACAATCAATGTTAGTCAAACTATTGCAATTCCCTTCAAACACTCCATAAGACATATCTGTAGTAGAACCGGATAAATTACTGACATCAATAATGTGTACACTATTTGTAGCAACAAAAGAATACCAAACATCATCATCTTCTGTACCTACACAAGTTGTTGGTCCCCCAGAATCAGAGGCATTATAAACGGTTCCAAAAGTAGGGCTCAAACAATTTTGATCTGGGTAAGCGGTAAGCGTTGTTGAAGAGTTGCATTCATCATTACTTGGAGGAGGAGGAGGGCTAAGAATGCAAATATCAAAAGTTGTGGTTTGTGTGGAGGAACTGAAAGAATAGGCTTGCACATAATAGGTGTTGCCCGGTGTCAGCCCCCCAACAGTTAATCCTGAATTAGTATCCGTACAATCGAGGTTCGTTAAAGAGCCACAGTTTCCCTCAAAAACACCATAAGCCATATCAGTGGTTGAACCTGATATATTGCTGATATCTATAATATGCTGATTCACTAGGGCAACGAAAGAAAACCAAACATCATCGTCTTCGGTTCCGGTACAAGTAGTCGATTCTCCCGAATCAGTTGCACTATAAACTGTACCTGGAGTAGGTGTTACACAGTTCAGGTCTGGATATACGGTTAGAGCAGTAGAATTATTACATTCATCATTGGCTGGAGGGGGTGGGGGCGTAAGAACACAAACATCAAACGTTGTAGTTTGTGCAGACGAACTCCAAGAATAGGCTTGGAAATAATAAGTGTTACCCGGAGTTAGACCACTTACGGTCAATCCTGAATTGGTGTCGGTGCAATTAAGGTTGGTTAACCCTCCGCAATTTCCTTCAAATACGCCATAGGCCATATCGCCGGTTGATCCTGAAATATTGGATACATCAATGACATGGGCAGAATTCGTAGCGACAAAAGAAAACCAAACATCATCATCTTCTGTTCCGGTACAAGTAGTCGATTCTCCCGAATCGGTAGCCAAATCTACAGTTCCGGGAGTGGATGTGGTACAATTCAAATCTGGGTTGACGGTAAGAGAGATGGCATTGGGGCATTCGTCATTAGGAGGAGGCATTGCAGGAGTAACATATTGGGCATCCAAACAAAAAGTAGCACTTTGTGGAGAAGGGAATGTAGATATATGTATATAATAAGTATTTCCTCCGGTTAGTGCAAATGAGGTAAGAGATTCGTTTCCTGAAGAACTAGTGGCTGCTCCTAAACAAGTTTCCCCATTTTGTTCGGGGCATCCACTGGTTATCGAAATCCCTGTCCAAGAGCCTAGTGAAGTCAGGTCCAATTGTAATCCATCACCATCATTGCCAACCGGAACTGTTACTTCAAATAAATAATCATCTCCTTCATCATAACTTCCCATGCAATCATTCGTATCAAAAATGAAACCGTTGGTAGCTGTATCGCCACACTGTTGTGTGCCGGGTGTAAGAGGAACAGCCCAGTTGCAAGGTTGGGCGGATAAGGTACATGATGCAAGAAAAAGCAGAATTAGTAAAAAGTAGTAGTCTAACTTCATCAATTTATGGTTAGAATTTGATGAAAATTAGATAAAAAATTGGAAATAGCCAATTAGATCAAAAACAAAACAGGCAAAAGAAGTATGTCTCCTTTGCCTGTTGCATCATTTCGATAATAAATTATCAAAATTTATTACCATCTATTATCTCTAGAATATCTGTCTCCTTGGTCGTCTCTATTAAAACGTCTTCCACCGCCTCGATTGTTATCTCGATTGTCATTTCTGACAAATCTACGACGGCGACCGTCTCCTCCACCGCCTCGTCGATCATTGTTGAAACGGTTTCCACCGCCTCCTCTTCTATCATTGTTTTCACGAGGTTCGGATTTTTTAACCAAGATTTCTCTTCCATCAATTTCAGAACCGTTCAGTTCATTAATGGCATTATAACCTTCGTCATCATTGGGCATTTCAACGAAACCATACCCTTTGGATTTTCCTGTATCACGATCCATAATGATTTTCGCATCAGAAACTTCTCCAAATTCTGAAAAGATATCCCTAATAGTGTTCACAGTTGTACTGTAATCAAGCTTAGCTACAAAAATGTTCATAAAATAAAAAATTATTAAAAAAAACTAAAAATTAGACCATGGTAATGGGGATTGAATACGAACCAAAACAAAACATGTAACTCACTTCAAAACACTTGATTCAATACTAAAATTCCATTAGCTGTGCGCAAGGTATGCCTTTTTAAAGTAGGATTCCAATAAATATGAAAATATATTATAGATTAAAGAAAATAAAAAACCGCTTCTCTAGGCAGAGAAACGGTTTTTTAGTCACAGTTAAATCGAAAATTATTCTATTCGATAATGAGTCGTTTCAACTCATGAGCCTGATTCTCCGGAGTACTGATACGTACAAAATATATTCCTGAAGGATATGATTGTGTATCAATAGGATAAATGGCTTGTTCTACATCTGTTTCATTTTGCTCATAAATCACCTGTCCTAAAACATTGATGATTTCTAAACGGATATCCGTTGTAGAAGCAAAAGCTAACTCTATTTGTGTATACGAAGATGCCGGATTCGGGTATACATTAAAAATGGATAACCCTTCAATTTCATCAATACTGACTGGCATAGGTACATTGATTGGTCCAACAACCAGAGTACATCCACCCGCGTCCGTGACAGTCACGGTATAATAGCCAACAGCTAGACCGGTTCTATCTTCTGTAGTTGTTACTCCATCATCCCAAATATAAGAATATGGCATTACACCTCCAGTAGTGGTTAAATCAATGGCTCCATCATTACCGGTTGAAGGGGTTGTGTTATCAAGAGTAACCACTAATGTTGAAGGTTCGCTAATGGTGTAGGGACCAAGTACAGTTTCGCAACCACTGGCATCCATTACGGTAACAGAATAATCATCAGGAGCTAAGCCTGAAATATCTTCAGTCATGTCACCATTGCTCCATTCGA
Source organism: Saprospiraceae bacterium (assembly GCA_020629255.1). Lineage (GTDB taxonomy): Bacteria > Bacteroidota > Bacteroidia > Chitinophagales > Saprospiraceae > JAHDCE01. The sequence continues at coordinate 6,641 of JAHDDR010000100.1, forward strand.
ACATATAGCCAGAACCACCAGTCACCGTTAAGTTGATAGCACCGTTGTTGTCGCCATTACAAGTAATATTATCAACAACAACACTAGCACTAATTTCTGTTCTGATCACTTCAATCGGATTGGAAAGCGCATAGCAACCCATAAGATCCGTATTGGCGTTGTTACCGACGATGGCTCCTGTCAAACCATCGCTATAACTCAAATGCCAGATGATACAAACGCCGGGTCCTGCACCATCCAAATCGAAAGGAGGAGCAGCGGGCAGATCAAGAATGACTCCGTTTGGATCGGTAATGACCCATTGTGAATTTTGTCCGACATTTCCTGTCAAGGTAACATCTATAGGGTCGCCTGTTCCATCGATACAAATGGTCGTCGGATCGGTGGTTGAAATAGTACCACCTACGGCTTCGTTACGAGTCACTTCAATCGGGTTGGATAATGAATAGCAACCCATGAGATCCGTATTGGCATTGTTGCCCACAGCCGCCCCGGTCAAGCCAT
>JAHDDR010000100.1:7244-16991 GCA_020629255.1 Saprospiraceae bacterium
CATCTATAGGGTCGCCTGTTCCATCGATACAAATGGTCGTCGGATCGGTGGTAGATATGGCGCCACCGGATAACCCAGTTTCAGTAATGTTTAACGTATAATCTCCTGAAGAAGCTGAAGCTCCTTCAATTACAACATAATAGGTTGTGGAACCACTGAGCCCAACTAAATCCAATTCAGATTGTGGACTACAATTCATTCCATTATCATTGGCGGCGATTTCAGTTCCAGAAGCATCAAGTATTCTGATACTTGTATCAAACATAGAACCACAAGTATTTACTTTTACGGTATCAGGGCAAGACCCTGTTGTGAATTGATAGAATACATCGGGAGAGGTATCTCCATTTTGGTCTGTGAAACAGTCAGAAGTATTACCAGAATCCATGTAAGGAATACCAGAAACGACAATCGGATTGGTGAATTCATCACCAATTGGTGGAGGACATGTTGTAGTAAATGGATATGGACCAGAACAACTCGTCATAACCATTGGAACGGCAGGACCTACATAAGTACCCAACGGGAATGGAGTAGCAGCTCCGGCATTGGTCAATTCTCCATCTAAGGCATCAGGGCCACTGAAAATCCAATTGGCTTGTACAAAAGTATTGCCATCTGCTCCGGTTCCAGGAAGTCTATAAGCCCAACCATCGGCATAATTCCATGCTTCGGTAGCACCATCCACATCTGGATCTCCGAACATGTCTACGACTTGTCCATATTTATATAATTCTACGGCATCATTCCCATTGAACCATCCACCAATATTTACAGCATCATCGGCATTAAAACCTAGGAAGTCCATAAATGGTACATTGTCGCTAGTAATATAATAGTATTGACCTGCTGTAAGAGAAATGGCAGGGAAGGTATATTCCTGGCCATCTGTACCTAGTCCGTTATTAGCAAATCCGACACCATAGACACTCAAATCAGCAACATCGTTGATGGCATAGATTTCTATGGCTTTTGGAACGCCACCGGATAAACTGGCATCCAAAACACCAGAAAGTACAATATCTGATAATAAGGCATTGCAATTGGCACAAACATAAAACTCGTAGTCAGTTTCGGGTGTTAATCCAGAAATTGAAGCTCCCTCTGTAAGAAGTCCTTCCATGCTCATGCCTGTTCCTTGGGTGAATCCTGCTGGTCCATATTCCATTTCCCAAGTGGTTTCGGTTCCTCCAGCTGTCCAAGATACATCTGCTGACATATCTGTAATGTTTGTTGCCATACCAGCGGTAGGAGCATCACAAGTAGCTGCAGCCATTACGTTTAAGGTATAATCTTCTACTGCTGCCCATGTACCTGAGTAGCAAGGGTCGTTGGTAGCAGAATTGTAATGACCAATTATTCGTATTACCGTATTTCCTACGTTTGCCGTCATTGGTACAGGGATAGAACCACTGATAGTGCCTGAACCACCACTTCCTAAAAGGTAGTATTCGGTTGTATTATCCAAAATGTTATCTTGATTCCAATCTACCCATACTTCTATGAAGTAAGTATAAATATCAACATCTATTGTTACATCCAAACTGAATGAAGTTCCTTGTTCGACATCGATAGGCCCCAAGGAGGTATAATCTCCATAATTATTGGTTTCTGTTCCTGTAGGGTTGGAAAAAGTACCAGTCTCGACATTCGTTATTCCCATACCATCTACAGAGGAAGGAGCGGGGGTACAAAGACATGCATCAGCAGAAGTTGTGAATGTGTTCTCTGTACAGCCCATGGCTTCACCACTAGCATTGTAAGGAACAATAGTCCAATAATAGTCGGTGTTGGGCTGAACATTTATCATGTTGATGGAAGTCACGTTACCCGCATCAAATGGGTTTGCTAGTTCATTTCCTCCTGGAGTAGTTCCCAAATAAACATTGTAGCCTGTTGCGGAAGTAACAGCATCCCAAGAAATGGGAATGTCGGCATTGCCACATGCAGGATCTAATGTAGCCATTTCGTTCATTGCACATGCTGGCAAGGTAGAAAATGTAGTGACCAATGTCCAAGTGGATACATCTGTATTATCCATGCCACAATCAGCACGGACATAAACATCGTATGTGGTATTAACCATGAGCCCCATTAATGTATAAGGATTGGTTACATCATTGGCTGTAGGAGTTCCGGTTGGAGGAGTCCCCGAAGGAACGACTTCTATGTCCCATGCTGTTTCTACTCCACCAGCCGTCCAAGAAACATCGGCCGTCATATCTGTAACATTCGATACCGTAACCATGGTTGGAGCCGGGCAAGTAGGAATTTCCTCAAAACATACTTCATCAATATAAAGTCTCCATCCATCCAAACCACCTGCTGGAACATGGAATGCTAAATATACATTACCCGTAAATGCACTCAAATCCAAGGTGATTTGTTCATAGGTAGTGTTGTCATAAGAAGTTAGAGGTAAAATGGAATTGGTGAAATCTGCAGGAGCATTACCTGTTGTAGAAAGTAGCACCTGGAAATCGTTCGGTTCTCCGGCACTTTGTACTCGCATCCAGAAACTTACTTGTTCATTACCCGTAAGGGTGATTTGAGGAGAAATGAGATAATCGTCATTTGCACCACTGTTAAAATCTGTATATAATACGGCTACTTCATCTCCTGCGAAAGGATTGGTTGCATAATTCATATCCCATGCATCCGCATCAGCATTAGCATTGTTGATTGACCAACAATTTTGCGTTGTGCTACCTGAATCGAAGCTTTCACAATATGGAAAAGTGGCTAAAGTATCACATAAAGTCGTAACACTTCCCAAAACCCAAGTGGATACATCTGTGTCATCCATACCACAATCTGCTCTGACATATATATCATAGCTGGTGTTGGCCATCAGACCGGTAAGGGTGAAAGGATTAGTGATGTCATTGTATGTAGGTGTTCCGGTGGGAGCAGTACCTGCTGGTACGATTTCAATGTCCCAAGCAGTTTCCGTTCCACCAGCCGTCCAACTTACATCAGCAGAATTAGAGGTAATATTAGCAAACATCATTGCCATGGGAGGGATACAAGCGGGGGGCATTTGGACATCCAACAAGTAGTCTTCTGCTGCAGCCCAAGTGCCAGTGTAGCAAGGATCGTTGGTCGCTCCATCCCAGTGAGCTAATATACGCATTCTGGTATTTCCTAAATTGGCGGTGAGAGGTACGGTAATCGTACCACTGACAGTTCCTGTTCCTCCACTGCCCAATAAATAATATTCAGTTGTATTATCTAAAACATCGTCTTGATTCCAATCTATCCAAACTTCAATGAAATAAGTATAGGTAGCTACATCAATAGTTACATTCAGAGGAAAGCCAACACCTTGTTGAACGGCAATTGGACCCAAGGCGGTATAGTCTCCATAGTTGTTTAATTCGTCTGCTGTAGGATTTGAAAATGTATTGGACTCAACATTTGTAATACCTGTGCCATCTACGCTAGAAGGAGCTGGAGTACAAAGACATCCGGTAGCTACTGTTGTGAAGGAATTTTCTGTACAACCCATTGCTTCTCCACTAGCGTTGTAGGGAACAATGGTCCAGTAGTATGTTGTATTCGGGAGGATGTTAGCTAATGTTGAAGCTGTAACATTACCCAAATCGAGTGGATTTTGGATTTCATTTCCTCCAGGAGTAGTTCCCAGATAAAGATTATATCCGGTAGCTGTTGTTACGGCATCCCAAGAAATTGGGACATCTACATTGCCACATGCGGGATCTAAAGTGGCTGTTTCGTTTGAAGAGCAAGTAGGAATGGTGGAAAATGTGACCAATGCTGTCCATACAGATACATTCGAATCGTTCATCCCACAATCTGCTCTGACATATGCATCATAGGTCGAGTTTGGCATTAGCCCCATTAATGTGTAGGGGTTGCTTACATCATTGTAGGTTGGTACTCCAGTAGGAGGTGTTCCTGATGGAACTACTTCGATGTCCCAAGCTGTTTCTGTTGCTCCCGCAGTCCAAGATACATCTGCTGTTGTAGCAGTGATGTTGCTTACATTTACTAGGGTAGGAGCAGAGCAAGCCGGGGCAGCATCCAAAGAGAAATCATCTATATAAAGTTCATCAGAAAAATCACCATCATAGCGGAATCCAATATAAATAGTTTGACCACTATATGCTGATAGGTTTTGAACGAATTCTGTCCAAACATCTTCGGAGTAGTTGGTACCCAAATCATACAATTCTATAAAATCAGAGGGATTAGCGATAGGGTCATTGGACGCCGTCGAAATCCATACTCCATTATATGTAGTATAAGTGGGAGCATAATTATGCCGGAACCAGAATCTGAGTTCATCGTTTGCTCCACAAGTGTAAGCGGGGGATACCATCCAAGAGGTGGATGGTGCAGCAATATTATCGTCATTGTGATAAAAGGATGATACACCACCATGAGCTTGAAGGCTGGTAATTACAAAACCGGGATCGTCGGCTTCTGTCTGTTGGAATGTCCATCCAGCAGGAGGATCTACTTCGAAATCCTCTATGAGTTGTGCTGTGCTTTGCATATATCCTAAGAAAAGGAAAGCAAAAAAGAGTGTAAATTTTTTCATAGACTTGTACGTTGGTTGAAAATTATTTGAATATCAGAATTCAAGGTTATTAATAAAGTAGATAGTGTTCGAATAGTAGGAAAGTGTTCAGGATTTCTCCTTATATCGACAAATTTAATCATATTTCAATATTAGCTACGATAAGAAAATGAATAATATGTCTTTATGTTTATAAATTATCTTTTTTTTAGGCTATAGTAGGGATTTTTGTTTCTCTACTACAAATTTTTTAATATTCTTAAAAGGAACAAAAACGTTCCTTGGTTTTAATACAAAATTTAGCATTGACTGAATAGGTTCTTTGAAATTTTTGATTTTATTGATGATTCTGAAAAGATGAATATGGCCTTCAAGGTATTTTGAAACTACGCCATTATAATGATGCAGCCATTTTTTGAATATGCTATGTCTATTATTCGCTTTTTGGAAATGTGCTCCAGACTCGGTCTTATGTTTTTGATTGTTGGACTTGACAACCTTAAGCAGTAAATTTTTCTTTTTGACAAATAGGGGGAAAGCCTTTGACCCATCCGTACAGAAAAAAAGCTTTCTATTCTTCCTTTGCTTTCTGACAAGGGGGCCAAGTATTTTTTCGACACTGGACGATGTCAGCCGACCCATTCCGGCAAGTTCCATGGATTCGCCTGATTGGTTGCCAAAAGAGGTGAGTATACAGACCAATTCACCTCCGATGCCCCTCTGTTTGCGGTCACTGCCCCTTTTCCTTGGTTTTTCGACTTCGGCACTGCCTTTTTCTGAAAAGGGAATATAGCATTCGTCATTCTGGATACTGCCGAAAAGATAACTGTCCTTTTCGACCACTTTCAGACTTTCAAGTATCTTATGCCTCCATGAATGGGCGGTTTCCTTGCAAATCCGATGCCTGTCCGAAGCTTTGTCAAGGCTGATTCTTTGTTTCACTGTGGAAACATAGCGTAGCAACTCATCTTTCCTATGGATATAATGCAGGGTTGTTCCTGTCATTGCCGTATGTGTCCTGCCGCAATCCTTACAAAGATAACGTTGGAGTTTATGAACGTCATAAATGCCATTCTTTTTGGTATTGGAGCTGCCGCGATGAAGACAAGTGCCATCAGGCAGATTCAGTTCCTCCAGCTTTTCCTTAAGGCTTACCGATTGTAGCATATCATTTTCGACCATCTTTTTAAGGTGCTCCAATATGAGTCCACGCTCGAAGGCATTCAGGCTCGTAAGTTGCTCTTTTACAAGGGATAAGACATTTTTTATATTCAGGCGTTTTCTATAATTATAGCTAAGTCATTATAAACTGGCATAATTCACAAAAGTCTCTTGGACACTGATTCTATTTTTTTTCCTGAGAGCCTTAGCTACAAACCATTTGTGTTCTATTGGATTGAGGTCTGGAGAATATGGAGGCAGATATTCTAAAATATGCCCTTCCTTCTCAATTGCTTCTACCATATCCTTCCTTTTATGGAATGTTGCATTATCCATGACAATTACGGACTTAGAAGAAATTTTAGGCAAGAGATCATGAACAAGCCAAGCATGAAATATGTCCGAATCTATATATGAATTGAAGAGGCATACTGTAATAAAAGTAAACCCGACAATTGCCCCTATGACATTGACCCTTCCTCGGGCGTGCCAATCGCAGGTTCCCCAACATCGTTTTCCCTTCAATGAATAGCCCCGGGTTCTGGGCATGTCCGTTGCGAAACCGCTTTCATCCCAATAGACAATGTCCAATCCGTCAGATTCATGTTTGGCTATCCTTTGTTTGAAGAAAGCCCTTTCTTTCTTATCCGCCTTGGGATGGGAAAGTGTTTTTTTTATTACTCATCCCCAATCTTTTCAAGGCGTAGAAAATACAACTCTTACTCACGCCCAAGCGTGATGCCCGTTCATCATTATAGGCATCCGGATAGTTTTTGACATCAGCCTTAAGTGCTGCCATGTCAATCTTAGTAGCTGGTTTATTACGTTTTAATTTGGGTTCAATCCGATTCTTCCATCGGAAAAGAGTTCTCATTGACACTCCAAAACGTTTGCTCAATATTTTGAATTAGCTATATAACATAGAAAAACCATCAATAATTCAATTTTAAAGAACTTTTTAATGAGCCTAAACCACTCATTTACAATGCGTAATAAAATAATTTAATACTCAGATTTAGCAACAAAATTGCCTACTTGAGCCTTTTTTTAAGGTTTGGAGGTATAAAACAAAAGCCCTCTCCAAAAGGAGAGGGCTTTTTAATGAGCCAAAAATTATCTGAATTTATATAACGTACTAAAATAGGGTAGGTGATACACTACCAGTTATCCTAGCAAATAATACACAATTAGTCCACATTGTCATGAAGAAAAGAATTTCCTTTCTTCAATTGTGGTTCGTCGTCGTCGGACAAGGTCCATTCTGACATGTTTTCTTCGGAAGAATGAGGGACATTATCCAAATCTACTTTTCTTCTAAGATAAGCCGGGACATTTTCCATTTCATTAATCGTATTCGGATTGCTCAACTTCACATTGATGTTCCGAAGACGTTCTTTCCTTTTGCGATCCAGTTCCAATTTCTTAGCTTCCAAATCCTCCTGTTTCTTATCTTCTTGCCCTTTAACATAGGGTTCGTCGTAAGAATAGATTCTTTTGTTGTGTTTTTTAACAAAATCACCAATGTCCAAATCTACGGTATTAGGAGCTTCTCCTTGGTTGAAACCCGTTTCATAAATGGTTTCTTTCGTTTTTTTTGGATCGTTGATATCATCATCCAGACTTACGGTTACCTTTTCTGTTGGTACCTTATTGATACGTTCCTTCTTCGTTTCGAATCCGGTAGCAATGAGTGTAATACTGATTTGTTCATCCAAGCCTTCTTCATAACACGTACCCCAAATCAAATCGGTACCGAAGCCCGCTTCTTCTTGGACATACTCTGTTATTTCGAAGGTTTCATCCATGGTCAATTCTTTGGCACCGGAAGAAATATTCAGAAGGATATGCTTGGCTCCTTTGATGTCGTTATCTTCCAACAAAGGAGATTTCATAGCTTCTTCGATGGCTCTTCGTGCCCTATCTTCACCTTCCGCTTTTCCAATACCCATAATGGCAATGCCTGAATCCCTCATGGTCGTGTTTACATCTTCAAAATCCACATTCACCTTACCCGGTTTTGTGATGATTTCAGCAATACCCTTGGCAGCAATGGTCAAGATACTATCCACTTCAGCAAATGCATTCGATAATGAAAGATTACCATGTAGCATTCTCAATTTATCATTAGAAATGACTACAATCGTATCTACATTTCTTTTGAGTTCTTCTAAGCCGGCAGTGGCCTGTTTGTGCCTTCTACGACCTTCGAATGTAAAAGGAACCGTAACGATACCTACGGTAAGGATACCCATTTCTTTGGTCGCTTTCGCAATGACAGGAGCAGCACCTGTACCTGTACCACCACCCATACCGGCAGTGATGAACACCATCTTGGTATTAGTCCCTAAAAACGCTTTTACATCTTCGATGGATTCCAAGCAAGCCTTGCGGCCTACATCAGGGATAGAACCGGCACCCATTCCTTCGGTCAAATCGGGCCCCAATTGGATTTTATTCGGAACTTCACTCAATTCCATGGCTTGGGAATCGGTGTTGCAAATCGCGAAATTCACACCTACAATCTTTTGATTGAACATGTGGGTAACGGCATTGCTTCCGCCTCCACCAACTCCAATCACTTTGATGATATGTTCCTCTTTTTTTGGTAAATTAAATTCCATGACTTATGGTTTTAAAACAAGGGACTTTTCTCTTTGACATTTGCTTGAAAAGTGTGATTCAAGTCTCCTTGTCTGGTTTTCCAAATCAGTATGTTTCGGTTTAGAATTTTATAGTGCAATATATTAAAAACTAATTTAATCCGAAACAAATATTTTAAAATTATGTGTTTTATTCAATTCCTTGGTCGGGTTCTGCTTCGAACCATTCTTTTGTTTTCTTAAATAATTTATCTAAGAAATTATTTTCTTTCGATTCATCAGCTGCAACCGCTTTTTCTAGAACAGACTCTGCCAATTTCGGACTCTTAACCCTTTTGTTCTCGGCAATGCCATGCAATAGAAGACCAATGGCTGTAGAATAAATCGGGCTGGCTACCTTTTCAGCGTATCCATGTGCCAATTTATCAATAGGCATACCCATTCGAGTAGGCATTCCTGTATGATATTCTACTAACTTGTCGATGTTACGAAGCAAAGAGCCACCACCTGTCAATACGATTCCTCCTGCCTTCAACTGACGCTCAAGACCAGATCGACGAATTTCGAAGTACACATGATCAAAAATTTCCTCGATTCTGGCTTCGATGATTCTAGCTAGGTTCTTTTCAGAAATTTCTTTTGGATCACGACCGCTAATGCCCGGAATGGTAATGATACGATTATCATATACTTCCTCCGAAAGGGCAGAACCGAATTTCACCTTCAACTTTTCTGCTTGGTGCAACATAACAGTGCATCCCTCCTTAATATCTTTGGTAATCACATTACCTCCGAAAGGAATAACTGCTGTATGGCGGATGATACCTTCATGGAAAATCGCCAAATCAGTTGTACCACCTCCGATATCAACCAATGCCACACCCGCTTCTCTTTCTTCTTCACTTAAGATCGCAGCAGCAGAAGCGATAGGTTCTAGCGTAAGGCTTTCTACATTCAGACCCGCTCTTTCTACACATTTGCTGATGTTCTTAGAAGCAGAAATCTGACCAGTAATGATATGGAAGTTCGCTTCTAAGCGAACACCCGACATACCGATAGGTTCTAGAATACCTTGTTCATTATCCACAGTGAATTCTTGTGGAATTACGTGGATAATCTTATCTCCCGGAGGGAGAACCAGTTTGTACATGTCGTTAACTAAGCGATTGATATCCGCTTGGCGGATTTCATCGTCTGTATCCCTAGTAATGATACCCCGATGTTGAAGGCTCTTAATGTGTTGTCCGGCAATACCTACATGTACTGTACGAACTTCCTCGCCGATTTGTCTTTCGACAATGGCTCTGGCATCCTCGATAGCTTGTACCGTTTTTTCAATGTTGGATACCACACCTCTCAATACGCCGGGTGATTCCACCTTGCCTATTCCGAGGATTTCGATTTTGCCGTGTTCATTCATACGGCCGGCAATGGCACAGACTT
>JAHDDR010000101.1 GCA_020629255.1 Saprospiraceae bacterium
AATCTGTATTAATAATTTTTTAGTATTTTTCTCATAGACGAGGCATTTTTAGAAGAGATAACCGTAGAAAAATAACGAAGTATATGGAAAAAAGACACTCAATTAAATACAGATTTTGAAGATGGATTAGTATAATAATTATTTTATGGTTTCCAACATCATGTCCGAAATCCTATCGCCGATGGAAAGACATGATGTTGCTGCCGGTGATGGAGCATTCAAAACGTGGATCGAATTTTTATTTTGTAGGATGACATAATCATCAAATAAATTCCCTGCATCATCACATAACGTTGCCCTTACACCTGACTTCCCTTTCACTAAATCTTTTTCTTGAATTTCGGGAATTAGCTTTTGTAATGATCTTGTAAATAATTTTTTAGAAAATGATCGTTTCATTTCTATCCATCCTTCGTTCCAATATTCCGATGCTAATTTCCTAAAGCCGGAATATGTAAGGGTTTCCATTAATTCTTTTACATGAATGTTCGATTTATGATACCCTTCTCTAGCAAAAGCCAAAACAGCATTAGGTCCGGCTTCTACCCCTCCTTCTATTTTTTTAGTAAAATGTACACCCAAAAACGGAAAATCCGGATTAGGAACCGGATAAATTAAACCACGAACTAAATGATTTTTTTCTGGAACTACATCATAATACTCTCCTCTAAAGGGAAGTATTTTCATTCCCAAACTTTTTTTCATAAAATCCTCTGCAACTTTATCTGCATATAATCCTGCACATGCAATAATTCGGTTTGTTTGAATTGTTTTATCCTTATTCGACAAATAAAACATATCCTCCCTTTCTTCTATTTTTTCTAATTGAAAAGAAAAAAATAATTCAACATTTTCCTTTTTTAATTTTTCTACAATTTTATTAGCAACTTTTTTATAGGAGATAATCCCAGCTTGTGGAACATGGACAGCTTTGATTCCGGTAGCGTGTGGTTCAATTTCATTAATCCCCGATTCATCTAAATATTTTAAATCTTTCAAACCATTTTTAATTCCTTTTTGATAAATGTTTTCCAAAATCGGAATTTCTTTTTTTTCTGTAGCCACAATTATCTTTCCACACAATTCATAGGAAAGATTATTTTCTTCACAAAAAGATAAAAGCAATTGGTATCCATTTATACAATTCAATGATTTTTGACTTCTAGGAGTATAATAAACTCCCGAATGAATCACCCCACTGTTATTTCCGGTTTGATGCATCGTTGCTTCTTTTTCTTTTTCAAGAATAGCAATTTTTAATCTAGGATTCTTCTTAGATAATTGGTAAGCTGTAGAAAGACCTACAATCCCCGCTCCTATAATGGTTACATCGAATTTCATTAAACCATTTTCAAAATTGATCCATAAAAAAACCGGAAGTAAAAATACACCCGGTCTTTATTTCATCACAAATTAAAAACAAATATTAGGTTTTATTACGAATAATTGATTATAGCCTAATTGATCTTTTGTCAAATCTCTAATTCACCTTCCATAAAAAACTATTCGTAATAAAGTCTATTAAACCGAGAATTTTTTTCTTAAATTCTGGTAAGTTCTTTTTCCTAACAAACGAGTTAATATATCATGCATGTCTTTTTCCATTTCTGTTTTAGAAGACTCCTTGGCATTGAACAACGTTAATTTTGCTTCTTGTTCTCTTTTTAAAGACCAAGTCAATTTAGAAATGACTACGATATTTTCTGGTTTCAATCTAAAAGAATAATCTATATTTTCTATTTCTTTCCAAATTTTCAGAATTAACTTCAAATCATTGTTCGACCATTTTTCAATGTCCGATTTAAATCTGGAGGCATTTTTTTTCAAGAAAACATTTATGGTTTCCCCTTCTAAAACATCCCTATAATAATATTTACCAAAAGAGGCATTATGTATCGGACTTGTTTTTTCATAATACAAAGATTCTTTATTGAATATTTTTTCGAATTGGGAAGCTTTGTTCTTATCTTTTAATTCGTCTTTAGAAATATATCTAAATATTTTATCACCCGATTCATTCAATAGATTTCCATATTGAGCATGAAAACCAATATCAGCAATTTTCTTGGTAGGTTTAAAAATCTTTTCTACCTGTTTTGAAATAGATAACGTTGCCGTTTTAGTTTTTTCAGCCACCGCAGCTGCCCCGGGTTTTTCGATGTTTTTATCCGTTTTAACTTTTACCGGTTCAATTTTCTTGGCGGGTGGTGCTTTGGGTTTTGGTGGAACAGAAATCGAAGTATTCACTTTTGGAGCTTTCGGTTCATCATTTATGACTTCAATTTTTGTCGACGATTTTTGAGCAGATTGGATCGTATTCGATTCTAAATCCAAAGAAGAAATTACAGGTAAATCAGATTTTTTTTCTAATTCCTTTTCCAAACGGATAGTGTCCATAATTTCCGTTATGTTCCAAAGAACGACTTCTCTAGGAATATTTAAGTTATCCGCTTTTTTAATAAACGTTCTTTTATATTCTTCTTCTTTTGCCGGGTCGGTACAGGTTTGTCTGATGTCCAAGAGTAAAGATTCTCTTGCATGCATCGCTTCCCTCCTTGCCTTCAATTGAGAAATTCTTTCATTTTCTTGGCGTTCCGCTTCCAAGAATTTTTCAATGCCTCCAAAACCAACCGAAGAAATTTTATCCACTACTTTATCTATGTCCGATAATCCATCCGTAGATAATTTATTTCCGATCTGAAGATCTTTTTTCAGATAATTCTGAAGCACATTATTGTCGAACAAGGATCCAATTAAAATAACTTCTTTTAAATTTTTATTGGATTGCAAAATTTTAGGATGTAGATGTTGGTTTAAAATGGTTCTTTTATCCGAAATTAAATCCTCATATTCATTTTTGGAAATATTTATGGTCGCTTGAATCGAGATATTATCCGATTTTTTATGGACTTCGTATTTCCCTCCTTTCCCATTGTTCAGGATTTCTTTCATTAATTGATCCTCTTCATCTTTCCCTACTACTAATCCTTCTTTAGAAAATTCGGCTATCATGTGGTCATGTAATTTTTTATGACCATTATTCAAATTCAATTCTTTCAATTCGGCAACAGAAGAAGTTCCATTCGAATTCATGGTATATAACTCACTGCCTTCACCAAAATTATAAAGTAAGATGTAGCTCGAATCCTTTAGACTTTTCCCACTCCCTTTCAGATAAGAAATACCCATCCTATCCTCAAAGACAATTCTTATATCATTACTGAATTCCTTTTTGAAAGAATTGATCTTAAATGATAGATCTTTATCACTGTTAGGAAGGATAAGTGCAGTAGAAATAGGCTTGGCAATTTTCCAGCCTTTTGTTGTTGCACTTTTAAGGATTTCCTTGAGGCATTCACTCAAAGCATTAATATCCTTAGTCTTGGAAAGAATGGATTTATTGTTCCTTTGTTTCAAGAGCATATGTACGCTCTTGCCGGTAATCACTATAGTGAGTAGCATGTTCTCCCGTTTTAGTATGTTTTGTATAATTCAGGAAGTTGGTTAGATTCCCTGAAACCTCCATTAAATAAAATAGAGGGTTTTCTCCGAAAGTAAAAATATAAAATTCTGTCCTTCTGCCCAAATAATATCGTATATAATTAATTCAAATGTTTTTATGATGATTTATCATAATATGTTGATAAACAACAGGGCTACCCTCATATTTGAGAATAGCCCTATTTATATTTCTACTATAAACAAAGGTGTTAAGCCAAAGAGACCGATACCAAGTCTACTATCCCTTGTATGATGTATTGGACACCAATGGCCATAACCAAAAATCCCATTAAACGAGAAATGGCTTTCAATCCCGCTACCCCAAGTAACTTATTCAACTTTGGAGCAACCAAAAGTATACCAATGACCAAGGCACCCATTGTTAAGATGGATAGAGCCACCAGCATCTTATCTCCCCAATCCGGTGTTTCTAGGTAAATACCTAAAAGCAAAGAAATGGACCCAGGTCCGGATAACATGGGCATCGCCATGGGAGCAAAAGAAATATCATCCTTCTCCATCGCTTCTTTCCGTACTTGCTTATTCATGGCACGGCTTTCAGCAAATTTACCGCTCAGTAAGGCATACCCCGAACTCATTATCACCAAGCCTCCGGCAATCCTCAAGGCATTGATATCTATCCCAAAAAAGGCAAGGATATAATGTCCCAACAGAAAAAATGCCATTAGAATGGATGTAAACCATATACCGGTATGGTAAGCCGTTTTCTTTCGTTCAGCAGATGTATAATCCGGCGTTAAAGCCAAGAAAACCGGCACGGCTCCTAGCGGGTTCACCAAGGAGAATAATGTGGCTAACGTTGCAAAGAAAAAACTCATTTCCTAGTAATTTTTAATCAAACAAAGCCTTATGTACACCCTTAGCGACCAAAAAGTTTCATCCATTTGGAAATTTTTTTCGCCTTAACAATTTTTTCATTTTTAGATGTTATTCTACTCACATTCTATCTTTATGACAAATCAAATTTCATGAACTGATCCAAACCTATTATCTTTGTGTGAATATTTACTATGTTACTTGATCATTAAGTATCAATTCAAACAAAACCAATCAGTTATGAAATTCACTTGGTTCGGCCAATCTACTTTTATCGTTGAATTCGGAGGGAAGAAATTACTATTCGACCCTGCTTTGTCGGCGAATCCACTAGCCAAGGATCTCAACATAGAAGATTTAGAAGCCGATTATATTTTAATTAGCCATGCTCATGGAGATCATGTAGCTGACTTGGAAAAAGTAGTAGATAGAACCAAAGCCACCCTTATTTCCAACTATGAAATCGTTTCCTATTATGGTGCCAAAGGCTACAATGGGCACCCCATGAACCATGGCGGAAAATGGACTTTTGATTTCGGTACAGTAAAATATGTCAATGCGGTTCATTCTTCTCTTTTTCCAGATGGGACGAATGGTGGAAATCCAGGAGGTTTTGTCGTTTGGGGTGAAGAGGGTTGCTTTTATTTCGCTGGAGACACAGCCCTTACTTACGACATGAAACTCATTCCCCTTACTTGTCCTAAATTGGATGTGGCCTTACTTCCTATCGGAGATAATTTCACCATGGGTTTTGAAGATGCCACCATTGCCAGTGATTTTGTAGAGTGTGATAAAATCATAGGGTGTCATTTTGATTCCTTTCCTTATATTGAAATTGATCACACCAAAGCCAAGGATGCTTTTTCTAAAAAAGGAAAAGAATTGATACTTCTAGGATTAGGAGAATCAATCACTTTATAAACTTAGAACCATCATTAACTAATATTTTTAAGATAAAATACTGAATGGGCAAGGTCATAACCATAGCGAATCAAAAAGGGGGAGTAGGAAAAACGACAACAGCAATTAATTTAGCTGCAAGTTTAGGCATATTAGAAAAAAAGGTTCTACTCATAGATGCTGATCCACAAGCCAATGCTTCTTCGGGTGTTGGTATAGATGTGGAAGAATTGGAATATAGTACCTATGATTGTATGGTCAATGAGATTGATCCTAAAGAAGTGATCGTTGAGACTGAAACACCTAATTTATCCCTCATGCCTTCTCACATTGATTTGGTGGGTGCAGAAGTAGAGCTAATCAATACTTGGCAGAGAGAATTTGTGGTCAAGAATTTTGTAGAAAAAATCAAAGACGATTACGATTATATTATTATTGATTGTCTTCCTTCCTTGGGGTTGGTCACTGTTAATGCCCTTACTGCTGCTGATTCTGTATTAATCCCTGTCCAATGCGAATTTTTTGCCTTGGAAGGTTTAGGAAAATTATTAAATACCATCAAACTGGTCAAAAAGCAACTGAATCCTAAATTGCAGATCGAAGGGATATTACTTTCTATGTATGATAAAAGGCTTCGATTGGCGAATGAAGTGGTGAGTGAAGTCAAAGAGCATTTTAAGGAGCAAGTCTTCGAAACGATTGTTCATCGAAATTCAAGATTAGGAGAAGCCCCCAATTTTGGAAAACCCGTTGCCCTTTATGATGCAACCTCCAAAGGAGCCATCAATTTCTTTAATCTTTCGAAAGAAATCCTCATCCGAAATAAGGATACGGTAAAGAAAAAGAAGAAGGTAAAACAGTAATCCATCCATTTTTGTAAGGAAATAGTGTTTAGCATTTATTATTGAAAAAATCCAACATGGCAAAAAAAAGACGAGACGTAGGAAAGGGAATCAAAGCTATATTGTCGAGCATTGAAAGTGAAGTGAATGAAGAGGCAGCACCAGAATCCATCGTAAAAGAATTGGCAGGTAGCATTGCTAATATTCCAGTGAGTCAAATAGAGGTCAATCCTTATCAGCCGAGGACCGAATTCAATGAGGAGGCATTGGAGGCTCTTTCTCAATCTATTAGTGTGCATGGATTGATTCAGCCCATCACCATACGCCGTCTGGAAAAAGATAAATATCAACTCATTTCCGGGGAACGAAGATTCAGGGCCTCCCAGCGAGCGGGTTTAAAAGAAGTACCGGCCTATATCCGGTTGGTGAATGATCAGGAAATGATCGAAATGGCTTTGGTGGAAAATATCCAAAGAGAGGATTTGAATGCTATCGAAGTCGCCATTACCTACCAACGTCTAATAGAAGAATGTAAATTAACCCACGAATCTTTAGCCGAACGGGTTGGAAAAAGTAGAACCAATGTGACCAATCATTTGAGGTTACTTAAACTTCCTCCCGAGATTTTACAATCGGTTAGAAAGAAAGAAATTTCGATGGGTCATGCCAGGGCATTGGTAGGCATCGAGGATTTGGCTTTCAAATTCGGTCTATATCGTAAAGTCATCAACGAAGATTTGTCCGTTCGAAGAACGGAACAACTCATCAAAGATTATTTGGATAAAAGCAACGCTAAAAAAGCAACAAATTCAGGTAAAGAAGATATACCTCGTGAATACCATGAGGTAAGAAATAGAATCAGTTCCCATTTTGGGGCTAAAACGAATATCAAGTTAGGCAAAGGAGGCAAAGGACAAATCATCTTGAACTTCAATTCAACGGATGATTTGAACCGAATTTTGGATATTATGGAAAATGAGTAATTTTTTTTTCCGAATATTTCACAATTAGGGGAACTTATTTATCTTTGCAATCGCTTAAAAGATAAGCGAACGTTTAGCATTTTTATGGTGGTTGTAGCTCAGTTGGTTAGAGCACCGGTTTGTGGTTCCGGGGGTCGTGGGTTCGAATCCCATCTTCCACCCTTCTAAACCGCTCCTGAATTCAGGGGCGGTTTTTTTGTTTGATATCGTGTATAAAAAAGCCATTCCTGATACTTTTTAAGATATCAGGAATGGCTCTAGAATTTCGGAATAGAATTATGGACAAGTCCTTTACCTCAAATATTGACGAGGAGCTCTTCTCAAAGAAGCTTCAGTAAATATTTTTTCTTCCAATCCAATATTATATTCGATATTAGACATCGTAGCAATGGTAGACTCTTTAGTTCTCAAATCAGTCATGGAGAACTTCGTCATGGTTGGGAAACCTTGGATTTCCTTATGCTCAAGCATCTTGAATTCCTTGTAAGCCTTGCCCGACTTATCATACAAAATAGTTTTTGTAGGTAAGAAGGTCTTTTTATCCACCCAACTTACATAGTATGAAAACTCTACATTGGATGCTTTTATAGGTGTACTTTTAATTTTATAAAAATCCTCTCCTCTTTCTAGTAATTCGTGCGTATCTTCCTTAGGATTTCTTCCTGTTACATCTTCGTATGTAAATTGAGAACCCGCAAAACTACCTCTTTTGTCTGCACTTGATAATCGCTTCACCAAGTCTAAATTTGGCAAATATATCCAACGTTTATCTGACTTGCCATCTACTTTCCAAGCCATGAAAACCATTTTTTTAATATCGGCGGGTTGTTTGAAATAAGCATACCATTTTTGATTGAGTCCTCCTGTATTTTTACGTAAAATAACTAATTCACGCTCCATAATGGTTTTCCCATTCTTATCACGGATATCCATATGAGCCGTAGATTTTACATCATCTCCCAAATAACGATAAGCTTTGTTTGCTTTTTCTACAATTTGCTCGATAGTTAGTTCTTGACCACTTAACTGAAAAGCTAGCAAACAGCAAAATACAATACTGTAAAATTTCATAATTTTCATGATTGATTTAAAATAAGTTATTAGACAATATTACTTTTTGATTCCTAATATTTTGATTAATGCTGGTAATAGCAATAAAGTAATTATACCCGATAATAATAAAATGGCTGCCAAAATAAGGCCAACGGTTCGATAAGGAATCAAATTGGCTAACAATAATGGTAAAAATCCGACAGCTATGATAATCACATTTCGAGAAATGGCTCGGGAAGGTTCTCCGAACATATATTTGGAAGTAACAGCCCAATCATTTGTCTTTTGCAATGAAGCCCTAGAACGTGCTATGAAGTGAATGGCAAAATCCACCGCCAATCCTAAGACCAAGGATGATAACACCGCTACCGGCATATCATAATCTTTTCCTATCCAACCAATGACTCCATAAATAATCAAAATCGTCAGGCTTAGAGGCATCATACTTAAAGTAGCCCATTTGATGGAGCGGAATAAAAAGATCATCATCAAGAATACAACGATGAAACTTCCCAAAAACGCTTCCAACATCCCTTGAACCATTTTTTGTTGCCAAACAACATTGATATATGTTAGTCCGAACCAACTCTTATCTAACGTAACCGGCGGCGGATTATTGGCGATATACTCATTTACTACATTCATGGTTTTTTCCATGTCTTTATTATCACCACTTTTCAACTGTAACCAAAGATTCACTGATTTAAAATCAGGGCTAACAAAGTGCCAAAGCATTTCTGGAATATGACTATTTTGATAGGATACAATACATTGACCTACCCCTCCTACATCGCTAGGTACTCTCAGTTGGTCGGGTTGGTCGTTCTGCAATTTCTTATTGACCGTTCTTACAATCTTCGCGACACTGGTAGATTTCCCTACACCTCCTTCATCGTATAAGTGTTTTTCTAAATCCAATAAATAATTCAAAACCTCCGGTTGTTTGAAAACTTGTTGGATTTCTACTTCCCTTAATGCAATAGCATCCGAAATGGATTCATAATAATCAAAAAGGTCATCATCGTCCTCGTTTTCATATGCCATATCTGCAAAAGCATCTGAAAGTTGGACATAAGGACTTTCAGATGTGTCTAGTTGAGTGGCTGTTATTTGTTGCTTTATTTCTTGAAGCTGTGTTTCATTGTAAGTTCCTTTGAACTTAGCCTCAATTGCTGTCCATAAAGTTTCTTTAGAAAATGGAGCTTCGTCAGCACTTGCATCAAAGTTGAGATAAGCCATATAGGTTCCTCCAAAATGATCATTTAATTCCTTATCCGCTACTCGAATAGGATGACTTTTAGTAAACCATTTTACTGGATTGTCATTGATTTGGATTTTGCTGATTCCATACCCAGAAAGAGCCGTTAAAAATGCCAATAAGCCAACGACCAGCCCAGCTTTCCCAAATGTCAATTTTTGGAAGGTTGACAATACACGTCCTAGAAGTCCATCATGTCCTTTTTCACTGGCATGGCCAAAATCTGCCAAGGTTTCTTCCGATGTCATCATGATATAAGCAGGAATGAAAGTCATGGTAAAAAACCAAGCAAATAGGATACCCAATCCAACAAAAATTCCGAATACTTGTACGGGAGGTATTGGAGTAATCGCCAAGGATGCAAATCCGGCAGCTGATGTCAAGGATGTAAACAACATCGGTTTATATAAATCGCTGATTACCCCCTCTATGGTTTTCCTTCTATCTCCGGTTTCTTGGTATCTATCATAAAATTCCGAAAGGATATGAACCCCATCCAATACTGCGATGGGCATAATGAAAATAGGAATCATACTACTCATAATATGAACCGTATTTCCTGTTCCGATTAATAATCCCATGGTACAAATCACAGAAACCATGGCTACAATCAGAGGACTTAGTACCAACCTGAATTTTCTAAAGAAAAGCATCATTAAGATAAAGATGAGAATCATGGCTGCCGGAGCAGCGATGGCCATTTGGATGAACATTTCAATTCCAAATGTGTCTTCTGCTACAGGTAATCCTGTGATGTGATAATCATTCCCTCCAGAAAGTGTTGCTATTTGGGTTTGCAATTGGTCTGCGAGTGTATAAGATTGGTCTTTGGAAGAAATGGGAAGATATAAAGCGAGTGCTTTTCCATCTTCTGAAACCATGGTGTTATAAAACAACTCATTTTCCATGAGCCGTTTCTTGATATTAAGTGCTTCTGCTTCGTTTTTTGGAGCTTCCGACATCACCCAATCGAATTTTATACTCCCATCGCCCATAGAGGCGATGTAATCCGAATTGGTTGGAGTCAATACATCTCGTTGAATGACTCCTTCGAATTCACCTTCTTCATTTTCGGTTTGGAGGGTGTAAGCGTATTTTGAAAGTTCAAAAATATCGGTCAGTGACGCTTGATTGAAAACACCTTCTGGATGGTCATTATTAACAACACCAATGACTAGCATGTCGTGCATGTCGAATTTCTCCTTGAGTTCATTGTGCTTCACTCTTACTTCCTCATCTTTAGAAAGCATATTTTCCGGATCCGTATCAATTTCGATGAGTGGAACAAAAGCTGCACATAGAAACATAAACCCAAGCATGAGCCAAAGGGTTCTCTTTGGATGATTGATAGAAAAGTTAATCATTTAGTTTTTAAAGTTGATGGTTTTCGAAAAGTTTGTCAAATGCCCCATTTCACACCGAAATGGATATTGTTGTTAAATCGAAGCTGATTCCAGAATGTCGTTTCATTCTCTCCCATAAAGATATTACCCCCAACACTAATTTTCCAATAATCATTGAGTTTATATGATGCACTGGGGCGAAGATAAACATCATTTTCTTGAATACTGTAAAAAGTAAATAGAGCAAATTCTATACGCTGTTTATTAATGAGTTTTTTAAGTCGAAGAGTCAACATATCATAATATTGGTTTTCGGCTACTGCCCCTAAAACAGTAACAGCATCAACGTGGTTATCATAATCTGTCATGATCTCACTATAATATTGGATTCCCATAGAGAAATCTTTCTTGAAATCCCTTTGGTAATTGACCAACCAACGGAATTCCCCGTTATTAATAAACGGATCAAGTCCATCTCTATCATCTATTGAATCATAAAATCCACCTTCCACAGCCAAAATTCCTCCGGCTATACTGCCTTCTACACTGAATCCATACACATTTAGTTTTGGAAAGATGTAATTCCCATTCATGGCATCAAACCCTCCTGGACTTTTCCAATATCCATGATAGCCATACAATGCCACTTCCACACCCTTAATATTTCTCTGGACCCGCCAATACCATTCGTCCTCTTGGAAGAATCTATCCGGTAAATGGGTGGGTAAGACATTGTCTTCTCCTCTATACATTTGGAAATTAGCGTCGTAAAATGAAACCCGTTCGGCTTCCAAGAAACGATCGGGGTCAAACTGAGGACTATAAATTACATTTACCTGCATCCAACTGGGGTTGATGGTCAACTTTAGAGCATCATTGGGTGCTTTGAGATATTGGATATCCCTTCCGGCGAAAAAAGAGGGATAATCTTTCGGGAAAAGATCGTTGATGAATAATAAATCACCTTTACCCCAGGTTAGAACTTGGCGACCGATCTTCAGATTCCACCAGGATTGCGGATAGATATCTACATTCAACTCACGTAAATCAACCAATGCTTTTCTCAGGGCATAATCATAGCCCAAATCAATTTTACCTTTTGCTTCACCCCAACTCCCCATATATGCTCCCAACTCAATTTGCCACCTCGGTTCTCCTAGGATCTGTACATTATGCAAATCCTTTCTATTATTTATTCTAAATGCATTTTTGAGTTCGATAGAAGTGGAAAAATCAATGGGCCAGGTATTGATGGCATTGCTCCATTTTTTACTGATGGAGAGGCTATCCTGTGCCTGAAGTTCTATGGATGAACTAAATAGGAATAAAATACAGAAGAAAAGATATTTGATAAATTGACACCGAGTATTTCTCATAACCTGTTGTATTAACCGTAATCAAATTTTGATTGCATATATAATAATCAAAGATTATATTTTAGTTGATAACTATAGTTCTAATATTTCTTTTTATAGAAAGTATTTGATGAGGTTATCTAAAATGATTCACTAATCTGATTGCAAACCATTTTCTATTAAATCTACAAGCTTTTATTTATTACTCGTTTCTTCTATACCTTACAATTTGATAAATTTCACCCAACTGGTTTTAGTTTTGAGCCAATACACACCTTCGGGTAAAGAAGAAATATTTAATTCCTTAATAGAAGCTGAGGCATGGAATGGAACAAATGGGGTTACATTTTCACCCATCATATTATAAATATTTAATTCTTCTAATTCGTTTTCACTTCCTTCTATCATGATTTTATCCTTACTCGGTATGGGATAAACTAAAATAGTAGCCTGATCTCTCCTAATTTTTATCGTCTCTGTTTTTGAATAATCAATTATTCCATTTTTATCCTTGATTTTTAATCGGTAATAGGATGTGCCCGCATACGGATTGTTATCTATTCTTTGATATAATTGCCCTTCTAATACATTGCCCCTGCCTTTTATTTCTTCTAAACTCTCCCACTCTATCCCTGTTTTTGAACGTTCAACAACAAAGGCTTCAAAATTCTCTTCGCTCGCTGTTTCCCAATCTAAATGTACTTCTTCTCTAATAGCTTTCGCTTCGAACGCAACGAGTTCGACGGGTAAAGGCGTATTCGGATCTATAGAAGCAATGGTGATGAATCGGGTACTATTGAGAGGAATAATAGATGGATTTATTCCCGAAACAATAATAGAACCTTCACTAAATTCTACATCCGGGCTTCCAATTATTTGGGCATTCGAAAAATCACCATCTTCATCTACTAATAACCGGAGGTCATTGATATCGTATAAAACGCCATTTTCCAATTCTATTTTCAGTGAAAAAGGATCTATAAAATTGGTATTTTCGATTTTCCATTCTCGATCCAAACGGGCAAATACACTAACAGGTCTTTCGATCCCGCTTCCGGGATTAGAGTCATATAATCTTGATTGATTGTGTCCGATAACAATACTCGATAAATCGCGGGTAATATCTGTAGTATTTTCAGCGTTACTTGCAGCTAATTGATCGATGAAAACATGTAAACTGTCATCTCTTGTTTTAGATTGCTTTTGATGCAAAAAACTAGCATCATCCCTTGTGATCCCTATTACATCGTGATGGTAACCCAGGTATAAATCAGCATCCCATAAAACATCTGAACTTGAATTTAGATAATCACCATTACTCCCTCCAAGAGAGTTATCTAAGGTATAAGCATACTTCAAAGCCAAGTAAGATTCTATCTGGCGGAGAGGAATATCCGTTAATTTATTATTCCCCAAATAAGCAATCACTTCTATGATGTCTCCATTGTAATACAAACCTGCCCCTGCTGCCCCAATCTGCATATCTCCATCTACACCAGTAAGGTTTAAAGCTGTATTATCTGATTTCAATGTCTTTCCATTCCTACGGATGGTCTGTTCATCTGTTGCCCCATTATGGGAAAGCAAACCCCAGAAAGCATCGTCCCCTGCTGCCAATCCCGACCCCACGCTTAAACGACCATCACCACTACCTAAACCTGCATCCCAGAAGACGGCTCCACTACTCCAAGGCAAATGGGATGATATACTTCCGCCCACTACATTCTCCCGAATGATGGTAGATTGATGAGGTGCGGCATTCAAACGGCTTACAATGAAAATATTCATATCGTTGTAACTGTTCGTTTTCAATATGCCTCCAGAAATGGCAAAGCGATCGTCTACACCATCCAATCTCATTACCGGGTGGTAATTCAACAAATCTGCATTATCATTAGAGATGACGGGCCCTACACCTGTTGCTGTATGTTTATTGGGGCTTCTCCCTATCCATTGATTGACTGTCGAGCCATCAATAGAGTTAACGATGCCATCTGTACTGAGCCAAAGTGCCAAACCCTGATAAACCCCTCCCGGTGCTTTCGGTGTCAATTTTGCCAAGCAAAACCGATTCCCATTTTCTACATTCAAACCATTGAATTGAAGAATTGCCTGCCCTTCGAATTCTGTTTTGATTTCTTGGGGCGTCAAATAAATTTCATCGGCGAAATTGCCATCATTATTCGTATCGACCAGTAAAACAATTTTGTCCCATTCGGCAATATTCGTTGTCGAAACATCGAAACTCATATCTATTGTACCCACATCAATAGGATTCAAACTTAGATTCACTTCACTCAACCGCCATACCCGTTCTGTTTTTGCTAGGATATAATTTGGAACATCGGTATTGACTGAAAATTCAAGATCCAGTCCATTATTACCCCAGATTAAAAATTCACCATCATCTAATTGACTTGGATTTTCCACCTGTACAACCCCTGTTCCTCTTGCATTGATGTGTTCATTATTGGCATCCATACGACCGATTCCTGCAACATCAAAATCGAAATTACCATTTGCAAGTTCGTCTTGGATGTAAATATCATTTGAGATAAGTGAACTACCATATTTCGCACTCAGATAATTATCAATTAAAAGTTTTTGAGCTGTATTTATAGGCTGATCAAAAGCAATGATTTCATAAAAGTTTCCTGAAATCCTATCGGTAGCAGTTCCCAATTCCCCGAGTGGAATACCATCTGTAACATTACCAATGGTAAGATTTTCGTTTTGGTTTTGTGAATAGATTCGCAATTGATCATCAGCACAATCAACTTCGAAAGAAATGATGTTTTCTGTATTGTACACACTTGATAGCGAGCTCGTATAATTCGTTCCACCTACCTCAGAAAAGCCAAGAAAACCCGAGTTATTCGATTGCTCATATTTCAACCTGAAAGATGCATTGCTTAGTAAGGAATTACTCATTCCGACATCTGTAGCATTGAGGGCAAAAAATACTGAACCATAAGAAAGGTTTTCTTCTGTTCCCATTAAGAATTGAGGATCGGTAGTCGTGGCATCGAAATGGACGGCTGGAAATGTAGTCGTATTATATGTAGGACGATTCAGCCCTGTACTTGAATAATGATTCGAGTTTCCACTCAAATCCAACCATTGATCAACAAGGGAACCGTTAGCAGGATTCGAAGTACTGTCTCCCATTAATTGTTTGGCATCCAGCCAAAGCTGTAAAGAAGAACCACCGTTTGTACCTCCCACTCCCGCTGGGCCATTAGGGATGAATTCGGTAGGAGCCACATCAGACGGTTCTACATATATGGTGGTATAAATCAAACTATCATAACCATTCGATGTCATTCCCATATGGCTGAGGTGTATATCCGTAGAGGTAATATTGGTAGCAATTGTACCATCCGGATACGTAAAATCTTCTCCACTACAAATGAGAGATGTCTCCATTTTTATTTGAGTCGGATTATCCAAATATCCCAACAATTCCGCCGATTCAAATGCTCCATCATATGGATAAGGAGAAAAGGTATATAAATCTGTTGTGATACGAAATTCTCCACTTGTCGATTTATTGATAAAAACCGGATAACTATTCAGATAAGGGCGAAGTTTAAAGGTCATTCCTTCAGCAAACGTTGTTTCTATAGCGATTAATTCATTGTTTTGATATTCAAATACGTAGGCTGTACTATCTACTTCTGTTTCTAATTTGTTGAAAGGTTCGTAGACTGTTTTGTTTCCTAAATCTTCGTTGATGATGGTAGCTTGTATGCTATCCAAATGGCTATCCAAAATATAATAATTTCGTGCCCGAATGGCTTTGCCTGGATTAAGATCCGTGCCTGGAAATTTTATGCCTTCAAATACTGTATAATCCCGATTGGCAATCGTTCCAGCATCACCTAATCTTAATACCCCCTCATCATTATCCATGATTAGAGCCAACGATGGAGCATTTCCTAAAGGGTCAGAAGAAAAAGCCGCCCAACCTCCGGTATTGATTAAATTTTCGGTATAGGATGTAAATGTCCCTGTCTCTTCAAAATATGAATGATCGGGTAGTGAAGCAAAAAAATGATCAAAAGTAGAACGACGTACACCACCCCAAGGAATATTAATGAAGGTAATTGTATCTTCTCCATAATTGTACATCAGGTAATCTACCTGGATAATCCCCTCACCTAAATTTTTATATTGATTATAATACAACACTGTAGAGGTATACCCAGAGTTTAAATTATCGGATGTATGAGCTTGCTGTCCCCAATTCACAGTAGTATAACTTTGCTCATTCAGATTGATATATTCTGCCACCATAGGAGAATAAAAAGGCTGGGTTTGTTCTGGAGTCCTTAAATAAACTCCTGCTTGATGAATAAAATGACTTTTATTTTCAGCTGGCAGATTTAGATTACCATCTACAGCAACCATTTGCCAGACTTCATCAACCCAAGGAGCATGCGCTGGATATTGAGGCGGAACCGATTCACCAAAAGAACCTATGAAAGAGTATATGTTCCCGCCCTTCCCTATTCGAAGTTCATATGATTTATCCGGATTACTGCTATGTTCGTATTTAAACAACGAATGGTACACCTCCGTTTCCGGAAATACAGCTGCCCAATAAGAATTGGAGGGTACATAAGATGGATTAAAGGTAAATCCATTCATATCATAAGGCGTTGGACCATCATCTGGAAAGACACTTGTTTTCAAGCTATCTAACTGACTGTATCCCAGCAATGGAAGAAACAACATCCATAAAAATCCAAATACTATTTTCTTTATCATTTTACATTTAATTTAGGATTTTAGGGTCTTCCACTTCTGTTCTATTGGCTTCAAAGTTATTGATAATGATGAGAATTCAAACAATGTTCATATATTCAAAGTTAAAATATTGAATTATG
>JAHDDR010000267.1 GCA_020629255.1 Saprospiraceae bacterium
ATTCTTTTCATCAACGGCAAGGCGGTTAAAGATAAGTATGAGTGATGGGGGAGATACGATTATTTCCCAAATTCCCCAAATTTTCGTACTTTAACGGTTAGTAGAAAACTAAAAATATATGGACCCGAAAATGAAAAAAATCCTAGTACAACTCGTTTCAGATCAAACCTCACCTAATGTACTTAGCATTCGGGAATTGAAAGATGTGGACGAATATCTGTTCATTTCTACAGAACAGATGAAGGAAAAACAAACGCAAATTGTTCGAACAACCGGGCTAGGGGAGGAGCAGTACAAAACTATTTTGGTCGATGCCGTTTCGCCCAAGAATATCAACGAAGAATTAGAGGGGCATGGCTTTTCTCATTTAGATGAATACATCGTCAATCTCACTTGCGGAACAAAAATAATGGCATTGGCAACCTTTCAGTTTTTTAGTCAATTTGATAAGGTACGAATGCTTTATTTTGGCTCGGAAGATAAAACCTACCAATTCATTCATCCAACGATAGAAGAACCACAGCCCATTTTACACCAAATGAATATTCGGGAATTTCTTTCGGCATATGGGGTAGAAATATTAGGACATAAAACTGACTTTACTCGCTCAGTAGATTTTACCCGATTGCATTTTGAAAAATTCATGAAGGGGGAATTGATCGATACGCTGGCTTACGAAACAATTAAAAAATTAAGGAATAGAAAAAGTAAAGGAGGGTTTATTCGATTGTCAGAATCGGAAAATGAAAGTCTACAAGAAATTGGATTCATTCCCGAAAACGAAAAGAAATTGACTCTAAGGGAATCAGAGTTTATTCGAGGCAAATGGCTGGAGGAATATGTATTCGATATCGTTCGGAAAAAAACGGGATGGAAGGAAGAACAACTTGTACATGGCTTTAAAATAAGGCATGGCACAAATTATGAATTGGATGTGTTTTTCATGCACAATAACACACCGTATTGTATTGAATGTAAAACTTCTTTCCCTAGTGGTGAGGAATATTCGAAAATTATTTATAAATTATCGGCAGCAAGAAGAATTTTAGGATTGGATTTAAAAACAGTGTTGGTCGTTTTAACGGATGTTGAAAAACGCTTTGAAAAATATTTGGATGATCACCCTTTTGTACGGGCAGAAAAACATCGGGTTAAAGTTGTTGATAGAAAGGCGATTGAAAAAGGTGAATTAGAAACATATATCAATTCGATATTGGAATAGACAATTACTACTATGAAATCAAGGTCTCCTTTAAAAAGGAAAGAAACAAAAAAAAGCAAATTGGATGAATGGATTATCCTACTCTCTGTAAAAGAATGGAATTCTGTTTGTGAATTTGTAAGCTATAAATTATTTTATCTTCCGCCCATGTCCTTTTCTGCACTGGACAAAATTTGTGAACACCATAAAAAAATAAAATCAAAATTACTAAGCCCCAAAAATATCCAAGAAATGGATGAAATCCTTTTCGGGGAAATTACGGGCATGGATCTCAAGAAAAAAGATTGGAATCATATCAAGAGTGAAATTCCCAAAGCTTGTTCCATGTATAAGAAATGGGAGTGGCTGAAAAAAGGACACATCTATATCGACTTGGAATTGCAAGCTTTTTTCCTTAAAAATAAAATGGATAAAAATTTGGATTCCTTGCACAACACCAATGCCAAAAATATCACGAATTATAAAATTAATGATAATTATAAGGGGGTATGGATGGCAAGAAATATAGAGCTGGATTTATCCAATATCGATAATAAAGATATCAGGAAGAATTTACATGATTTGAACGATATGCAGTCAGCGGTAGAATTGTATTATCATGAAAATAAATTAAAAATTCTTTGCGAAAAAATAAATAGGACGAATAATCTCATAGAAGATTATACCTTGAGTGATGCGGATAAAAATAGCTTGGATGCCATTCCCGAAAGCATAAGGAGTTTTCCTCAGATAAAAATTTATTCCTCCTTGTTCAAAATGCTTTTGGATGATTGTGATCAAAGTTTCAGAGAGTTAGAAAAAATGGCGACCGATCCGGAAATTCTTGCTAAGGTTACGGTTCAGTATCTGAGCGATGTGTATGGATACCTCATCGTATATGCTACCCAAAAAATGAACAAAGGGGACTTGGAATATGCCGAAAAATATCTGACTTATATCGATATATTAGACAAAGAAGGCTTATTGTTGGAACAAGGAAGAATTCCAATTTGGCGAATGAAAAATGCCATTAAGGTAGCAGCAAAAATCAATCGTTCCGAATGGGCTGAAAATTTCATCCAACAACAAAAAAATAATTTGGATCGGAAGGAAAGGGACATCATCATGAATTATTGCCGGGCACTTCTCGCCTTTGAACAAAAACATTATGGAGATGCTTATGATTTATTGCATTACAAGGAGTTATCCAAAGATATTTATATAAAAGTAGATACACTCATTTTATATGTTTTCGTTTTGTTATTCCTAGAAGATGATACCTTCGAACGTCATAGAGAAAACTTGAGGGGCATCATTAATTCCAAGAAAAATATTCCTAAGAAGATCATCGAAAAATGGAGAAAACCCATCAATTATTTGACGAGCATTTATAAAACGCCGAATAGAAATGAATGGGCGAAAATAAGCGGGGAAATAAAAAATGATATTTATTTCCCCGGCAAAAAATGGCTCCTCATTTATCTGGA
>JAHDDR010000268.1 GCA_020629255.1 Saprospiraceae bacterium
CAGCTTCGGGCTTAAGCCCGAAGCCGTTTTCTACTATAAATTCCAAAGAGATGAATTAAGCCAAATTATGGAAAACGGTTTGAACATCATCGTCTTGTTCCAAACGATCCACTAGAGCTAGAACATCGTCAATTTGTTCATCGGTCAATTCCTTGGTATGATTGGGAATTCGTTGTAGCTCCGATTTTTTAACCTCGATCTTTCTTTCTTCCAGAGCCGATTGCAGATTTCCAAAATCCGTAAAAGCAGAGTATAAGAAATAATATTCCACATCTTCTTCCTTATCCTTCTTCAATTCTTCTAGACCGTGATCGATTAATTCGAGTTCGAGTTCTTCGGCATCCTCAATTTTATCTACCTCCACATAAAAGACTCCTTTTCTGTCAAATAAGAAATCATGCATTCCATTCGTTCCTAATGTTCCACCTTTCTTATTGAAGGAAGCCCTTACATTGGCTACAGTACGAGTAGGATTGTCAGTGGCTGTTTCAATAACCAGGGCAACACCATGTGGAGCCATGCCTTCATACACCAATTCTTGGAAACCGCTGGTATCTTTATCCGAGGCTTTTTTGATGGCGGCTTGAATTCTATCCTTAGGCATTTGTACCGCCTTGGCATTCTGTATCGCTCTTCTTAGGGTATGATTGGTATCGGGGTCGGGGCCTCCTTGTTTTACGGCTATTGTAATTTGCCTTCCGGCCTTACTGAACTCCTTCGCCATTTTGTCCCAACGAGCGAATTTTGTGGCTTTCCTATATTCAAATGCTCTTCCCATTCTTTATTTTAATTGAGTTTAGAGTGCAAATTTAAGCATATGATAGTAAAATGTCAAAAGGATTATTTTGAAATTGTTGTTTTAAAAGAGCATCTGGATAGGTAATTTATGAACAAGTGTTTTTAATTTCGTCTAGAATGAAGAATGATAGTGAAGATAGTTTTATCGCTTTTTCAAGCGATATCAAAGATATAGAATTGCCGAGGCAGTTCACCTTTCCCTTTTATTATGAACCTCACCCTCTGGTTAAATTAGCCGCACAAGAAATTCAAACCTATATCCGTACCCAAAAAGAATGGCATCATGATTTTGAAAATGATGTCGGAAAAATGTTGGGTGTCTTACTGGCAGAAAATAAAGAAGGGAGGGTAGGGTATCTGGCAGCATTTTCGGGTGTGATGGCTCAACGTAATTTTTTACCCGGATTTGTTCCTCCTGTTTTTGATAGATTGGCGGAGCATGGTTTTTTTATCCAAGGAGAAAAAGCATTGAATGATATTAATGAAAAAGTGGAAAAATTAGAAAATGATGAATATTACATCCAAATAAAAAAAGAATGGAAAAATAAGAAAAATACTTTTGAAAAAGAGTATCAAAAAATAAAATCAGAATTAAAAGCATCCAAAATAAATAGAAAAAAAATAAGGGAAGAAAAGAAAGGAGAAATGTCTCCCGAAAAGTATAATAATCTATTAGGACAATTAAAAAAAGAAAGTTTGGATGGTCAATTCCAATTTAAAAGATGGCGGAAAGAAAAAGAAGAAGAATTAAATAGATTAAAAAATGAAATTCAAAAAGAGGAAAATAAAATTCAAATATTAAAAGAAAAAAGAAAACTGAAATCGAATGAAATTCAAAAACAATTATTTGAACAATATCAATTTTTAAATAGTGAAGGAGAAGTAAAAGATTTATTAGATATATTTACAAATGTTCAAGGAAAAACCCCTCCGGCGGGAGCGGGCGAATGTGCTGCTCCTAAATTATTACAATATGCATTCCAACATCAAATGAAACCTTTGGCTATTGGGGAATTTTGGTGGGGGAAATCTCCAGCATCAGAAATTAGGAGGCAGGGACAATTTTATCCTTCTTGTCGAGGAAAATGCGAACCCATTTTAATGCATATGTTAGAGGGGATGGATGTTGAAAAAAATCCAATGTTACATTTATCTTCAGAAGGAAAAAAAATAGAAATTATTTATGAGGATGACGATATTGTGATCATTCATAAACCCCATGAGTTTTTATCTGTTCCCGGAAAAAACATACAAGATTCTGTTTGGCTCAGAATGAAGCAAAGATATCCCAAAGCAACAGGACCGTTAATTGTCCATCGTTTGGATATGTCCACCTCCGGCTTGATGGTGATTGCAAAAAATAAAGAAAGTCATAAATTTTTACAACATCAATTCATCCAAAGAAAAGTAACAAAAAGATATGTAGCCGTGTTGGATGGAACTGTGAAAGGAGAAAAAGGAAAAATAAATTTACCAATAAGAGTGGATTTAGAGAACCGTCCTATGCAGTTGGTTTGTTATGATTACGGAAAGAAGGCGATCACGGAATGGGAAGTGATTCAAAGAAGTCCGGAAAAGACCAGAATTCATTTTTATCCATTGACAGGGAGAACGCATCAATTGAGAGTTCATGCCGCCCACTACTTGGGTTTGGATGCTCCAATTGTTGGAGATGACTTGTATGGAACAAAGAATGAAAGACTATTGCTCCACGCTGCTTCATTGGAATTCACCCATCCCAAAAGCCTTCAAAATATAACATTCACGCAAGAACCTGATTTTTGATATGACAACTTTAAATCCGCAGAGAATAATTATAACGATTTTATTGCTCCTGTTTTCTATTCCCATTTTTTCCCAATTGATAAAATCACAAGAAATAAA
>JAHDDR010000102.1 GCA_020629255.1 Saprospiraceae bacterium
CTGTTGGTGCCAAAAACCATTCGAAGCATTCTATATAGCTAGATGGAGAACCGTAACCTCGTTCCATATTTCTGCAAGCGATCCATTTTGAATCTGGAGCCACACCAATTTGTTCGTCGTCTGCTTCTCCGACCATCGTACCCATCGTATGGGTGCCATGCCCATGATCGTCGCAAGGCACAACAGAACTCAAACCACAGGGATTGGTTTCTTCGGAATGCAACGGATTGTAATCGTGAATCGCATCATGCCAATTATAATTGTGATCCGATGCTTGTCCTACCCATCCCCTATATTTTTGTTGAAGTGCCGGGTGTGTCCAATCGTATCCGGTATCTTGTCCGGCAACAACGACGCCTTGTCCTTTTATTCCCATGTCCCAAACTTGGGGAACGTTCATTTTTTCCAGGCCCCATTCAGGAGCGCGTAGCGTTCCATTTTCATCACTATCTTCCCGAATAACTTCTTCTACTAAAACCAAATCGTCATCTTGAATATAATCGACGCCTTTTAGGGTTGATAAATGATCAATTAATTCTTTAGGGGCTTTTTTTATTTGTATGGCATTAATAATATAAAAAGAACGATAATCTACATGATAGTTTTTAATGATTGAAATTATTTTTTTTTGATGTTGTAAGGCAATGCTTCGAGTTTCTTGAAAAACGTAAGTTCCTTTTTCTTCTTTGCTGGAAAAATTTTTGGAAAAAGAAACATCTGCCTGCTCTTTCAATACAATTAAAATGTCTTTTTTTTCTTCTGAAAAAGAAACACCGATATTAAAACCTACATTAATTAAATAAATAACAACAATAACAAACCCAAATATTAATTTATTTCTACTTCCTCCTTTCATGGATTCCTTTTTTAATCATGAAAAAATAACGGTCATCTTGCAATTATTGCAAGATAATGAAAAATAGAAGTAAAAAGACAGGAAAGCGGGATTTTAAGGGGAAGAGATAAATAACGATCTAATTTTAGATTGTTATTTATCTCTTCCCGTTTTGTTTATGCTCGAATAATTTTTTTAGGAGCTTTCTTCAAATGCTCTGCTCCCTCGATATCCAAATCTAAATTTTGCAAATCAGACCAGCTTAAAATACCGTTTAATTCAAGTAAAATAAATTCGTCATTTCCAAAGACAGTAACAATTACTTGATGGATTTCTTTTTCATTTCCTTTTACAAACAACCGGATTTGAGTGTCCTCTTCTCTGATTTGCATCCAATCTTCAAAATTTTCCTTTTCAATATCTTTTAATAATGATTTAAAATCTGATGCATCAACAGGATTGTTCTCGTGTGAAAATAAAACTTGGATTTTATCGATTTTATTCAAGACTTTTTTGGTGTCTTCATCGTCTGTAAGACTAGCCGTTAAATCGATGCTCAAACCAGATAAACTTAGGTGTGTTGCGTTTTCATTACTCTTATATTTTTGACAAAAAATTTCTACACTATTTTGAGCCAATAACAATAAAGGCATAATAGCCATAACTGTAATAACAATTAGGTTCTTCATGATAAATAGGATTTAATGTGTGATAAATAGGAGTGGTTGTGTTGTTGGAAATGTTCAGGTGAGATTTTAAGAATTTTGTAATTAATTATTTTTTTCTTCTTCGATTTCTTCCAAATATTCTAAGCTATCAATGTCCATAGAGTTCGAAAGGTTAGAAATGCTTTTTAAGTCTAGTTCTCCAATAAAACTGATTAAAACAAAGTCGTCTTCTCCGCCCACTAGTAGTAATAATTCTTTTAAAATTTTTCCTTCTTCACGGATGTAAAAATCAACATTCTCCTTGCCGTCTCGGATTTTCATTAACTCTTCGTATTCACTAACGTCAAATTTTTTAACCGCTTCTTGGTATAAAGCCATTCCATTTTTTTTATCTGTGGTAAGAATGCGAAGACCTCTGAGGCCTTTCATGGCTTCCTTAGCATCGGCATCATCTTCGTCAACATCGGCAAACATACTAAACATTTTTCCGCTAATATAAACGACAGTAAAATCTTCGTCATCCATGTACTGTTCAAAATATTTTGAAATGGCATCGGTTTGCGAAAAACCAATTTGTCCGACGAATAAAATAAAAATAATTATGCTTAACTTTTTCATGATATTAAAATTGAAGAATGAAAAATCATTCTGAAATGAATTAATGATTTTTGTCTTTGGGTTGTTTTATAAATCGATTTATAGTTTTTACTTTGTCTATTTTTTCAGCAGCTTTGCTTGTGCCTTTGTTCAGTTTGGTAGAAACAAATCTCAAGGTTTCTAAGGTGATGGCATAGGCGTCCTCTTTGTTGTTGATTTCTATGACATTTGCGAATTTTTCTTTTTCCGTATTGTTATGTTGAGTCCAAATAAAAAATCCAGAAATGAAAATTATACAGGCGGCGGCCAACCATTTTTTGCTTCTAATATGAATAGTTTTAACAGTTTCATGTTTAGGGACAATGCTGAAATCCGAACTGATTTTTTTATTCCGTTCTT
Source organism: Saprospiraceae bacterium (assembly GCA_020629255.1). GTDB lineage: Bacteria > Bacteroidota > Bacteroidia > Chitinophagales > Saprospiraceae > JAHDCE01. Next base: position 2,500 of record JAHDDR010000102.1, read on the forward strand.
TTTTTCTGAACAAGAAAAAAGATTGGTAGGGCAAATGTTCTTTTTCAATCATATTAGACTCAAAATATTCTTGCAAAATATTTTCTTCTTGGATAGAGGTATTTCCTTCCCAATATTTTTCCAATAAATTCTGTATCTTTTTATAATCCATAAGCATGAACTTTTAATAACTGTTGCCGAATTGTTTTTCTAGCTCGATGTAAATTTACTTTTACTTGATTAGTGGGGATATTTAAAATATCAGAAATTTCTTCATATGTTTTCTGTTCAATATCCCTTAGCTGAAAAACTATTTTTTGTTTCTGAGGTAATGATGAAATAATCATATTCACTTTTTCTAAGGCATCTTTCGCCTCGGTTTGTCTTTCTGGAGAAGGCGAATAATTATTTTTTTGTTCGACAATCAGATCGTACTCTTCTGTTTTTCGATGCTTGGATCTCGTTTTGTCAATAGATAAGTTTTTCACCATTCGCATAAGCATGGCATCCAAATTTTGGATGTGGCCCATCTCAGATTTTTTTTGCCATAATTTAATGAATACTTCCTGCACCACATCTTCCGCTTCATCCGACCGCCCTACAATTCGTAGAGAAAACCGAAACAGGCTGTCCTTTAATCTATGGATAATATGATTGAAGTCTTTTGTATTCATATTCAAAACATCGACGAATCAGAATACAACAATGTTACAGCTAAAGAGGAGAAAAGTCATTTTTCTTTGATGAACAAGAAGTGAATCTAGATAAGAAGATCATTTTTCTGGACAAAGGTTGTTACATTTATTTATCTTTACCTGCTTGAAAAAGAAAGGAATGACAAGAGGCTTTAAAAATAAAAATAGGAATAAAACAGGTGTGGTGTCCATTATTGGAGCAAGATGGAGTATTTGGTGGGGATACATGAGAAGGTATCGTTGGGAATGGAAATATTTTCTAAAAATATTATTAGTCACGTTAATTATTGTTGTCGGAATTCCTTTTCGGATGTGGGAACGATTCCAAGTCGGAAAAAAAATTAAAGAAACGAAAATTCATGAATCGCCTGTATTTATTTTGGGGCATTGGCGGGGAGGAACCACCTTGTTGCATAACCTATTGAGTATGGATAAAGAAATGGGTTACATAACATATTTACAAGGGCTGTTTCCCCATGCATTTTTAGCTTCTGGTTTTTTCCGTTGGTTTGCTGTTCGGATTATGCCGAATAAAAGACCCATGGACAATATGGAAATTAACACAGAGTCTCCACAAGAGGAAGAGTTGGCGTTAATCGGGCAAAGTGGACATTCGTTATACAATATGTGGGTCGCTCCTGAAAAAATAAAAGAAACATGGAATTTATACGCCCGTTTCGAAGATGAAGAATTTAAGGAAAAATGGATAAAAAGTTATTTGGATTTATTAAAAGCAGCCACGTTTAATTTTAAAGGAAAAAGATTGTTGCTTAAAAATCCTCCAAATACGATGAGGGTCGAATTTTTATTAGAACAATTTCCAAAAGCCAAATTTATTTATATTTATCGCAACCCATACAAAGTATATGCTTCAACATATAAGTTGCATAGGGATGTTATTGATTTTTTTCAAATTCAAGATGAAGATGAAAAAATAATTATGGATCAGGTTTTAGAAATGTATCAAGAAATGCATGAATCCTATCAAAAAAATAAATCGAAAATTCCGGTAGAAAATTTAATAGAAATTAAATTCGAAGATTTTGTCTCGGATAAAATGAAAGGCTTGGAAAAAATTTATCAAAAATTGGATTTAGGCGATTTCGAAGAAAGAAGGGCGATGTATGAAAATTATTTATCCAGCATTAAAAATTACAAAAAAAATAAACTCAGAACAGATAACGAAATAATTAAAGCCGTCAACGAACATTGGAGTTTTGCCTTGGATGCTTATGGTTACGAAAAAGAAGAAATTCAAAATGAAAACGAAATTAAATAAAACCTAAAACAACTTCCCTTGAACTGGATCTGGCAATAACCGAAAAGACTGCCGATGATATTTCGTAGCACCATGCAATTGTATAGCATTCCGATGAGCCTTGGTCGGGTAACCTTTATTAGAAGACCAAGCATAATCCGGAAATTCCAAAGCTATTTTTTCCATGTATTCATCCCGATAGGTTTTAGCAAGAATAGACGCAGCAGCAATAGAAAGAAATTTCCCATCACCTTTAATAATGCATTCATAAGGAATGTCGCCTGTGGTCTTAAAACGATTGCCATCAATCAAAAGCATTTCGGGTTTTAATTTTAAATTATTTACCGCTTTATTCATCGCTTCGAACGAAGCATTTAAAATATTAATTTTATCTATTCTTTTAGGTGTGCAAAAAGCAACAGAAAAAGTAAGAGCATCTTTTTCTATAATATGCCGAAGTTCGTTTCTGTTTTTTTCGGATAATTGTTTGGAATCATTTAAAATTTCATTTTGATAATCCTTAGGTAAGATCACAGCAGCAGCATAAACAGGTCCCGCTAAGCAGCCCCTTCCCGCTTCATCGCAACCGGCTTCAATCAAATCAGGGTGTAAAAAAGATTGGAGCATATTAATCGAATAAATTTTCTTGATTTTCCCTTTGTGAATATTCTACTTCAAAGCCAGACTCTTGTACCATAAATTGAATAATGTCTAGCATTTTATTGCCTTGTTCTTCCGCTTTTAAAAATAAATCGCTTTCTAAGGCTTTTTCTCGAATAAACTCCTTTGCTTTTTTATTCAATGCGGTTAATTCTTCTTTACTAAAAGAATTAAAAGTACTTTCTTGAATGTCATAATATTCCAAATCATGTTCCAAAGCAATTATTTCAGGATCGGGAATATTGCTGAAAATGATTTTTTTATTGGTATGATCTATTTCAATGTCCATGTCCTCTAAATTGTATCCGACAGAAACTTTTGCCTTTACAATAATTAATGCCTTTTTTTCAAAAGACGGAGAAAAAAGAGGGAAAACTAGAGGATTATTGGCAAGAGGTTCCCATTTGTTTTCGTGTTCATAAATTTCAGAAAAAACACCCTCTACAGAAACCAGTTTAGCAACCGTTGTTATTTTTTCCAATAAAACCTGAGATTGTTCTTCTACCGTTACGGTCGATTGATTCATCCAATAATACGTACCAAATGCACCAGCTAAAAATACAAGCAGGAATATTCCACCATAAACAATATATCGAATGACTGATTTACTCATACATTTTATTTTGCACGTTCATCGACATAAGCACGGAGGTCTTCCAATTGCTGGTCGGATAACTTTTCCAAAGGATATTGGGGCATATAAGCTCTTTTTCCCGGCGACGAAGGAGCCCCATATCGAGACACCTGATAAATAGAATATCGATCATAACGAGGAATATGTCTTTTCAAATGTTGGAACGTCATTTTATTATTGTCCAACTCATACATGGAATAAATTTTTTCTTCATGACAATGCAAGCAACTCAAGTCATACACTAGGCGGCCGTTTTCTGGATTCCCTGTAATGCCGGGAAATCCTTCTTTCGCATCCTTCGGTGTTAAACTAAAAGTAGCAGGCGAAGCATCCAAGTATTTTGAATGGATCAATTCTTTAATTTCATTGGAGTTAGAACCATCGCCGGCGGCTCTTATTTTTGCAAAATCATCATCATTTAAATTCAGATCGCCCATTTTGAGTTCCAAAGACCAAAGATAAGTGAGGATGGCATCCAATTCCCATTTTTTCATGGGACGACCCTGGGCACATTCAACAGCACAGAGTTGTACCGCTTCCCTCAAATCTTTATGCGATTTTATAATGCGAGGATTCCCATCATATTTTTTTTGATAATCACCATTATAATAGGACATCCGATTTACAATGCCATACAAAGTGGTTCCTTGTAAAAAAGGAAGATTATTCTCCTTGGCATATACTAAACGTTCCTGAGGATCGGAAACACTCAAATCTGGATCTTCTTTTACGAGATTATGGCAAGAAATACATTTGAAATGTTTACTCTGTAATTTCGCTTTTTTTCCCTTAGGTCCCTTGGTTGTTCCGTCCAAAATCAATTCTTTCCCCATGCGGATCATTTCTTTGTCTCGATCTTCAATAGCATGAGGAGGAGCTGGCTCTCCCAAATATTCCAAGACTTGCCAAACAGGGGTATCTTTCCCAACAGTAAAGTTGTCTTCATCGGAAGAAAAACTTCCGAAAATGAAAACAACGGAAAAAATCAGTAAAAAGGGAATCAACTTTTTCATACACCCAGATTTTACAAATTGAAAATACGTGAAATCATAAAGGCCAATCTAAATTGTCCTTCTGCCCAATTGCTTTGCGTATAAGGAATGTAATCCGTTTCAGTAATTCCTTTGGAGTTGGTGAAATTCACTTGGAAAATATGCCCCCCGGTTTCAATTTCCAAACCCACACCCAGAGAAGGATAATACCCTCTTTGGGTTTTCCTCATAGGAGAAAACGGATAAGTAGCATCTGCTATTATGCCAAAGACCTTGCTAATTTGCAATCGGGTCGCAGCGGCGAGGTAAACAAAACCATTGGTATCCGGAGAGCGGACAGCATTTCGATGGATATACCCCGGAGAAATTTGAAGAGAAAAACGTTCTCCGAATTTACGGGCAGCAATGATTTGTGCAGAATAGGCCATCCGATGGGCAAATTTGTCAAAATCCTGGATCGTGCCTGTATCATTTAATTTCTTTTGGGTCGACAAATTGGCAATGCCGACAAAAGTCAAGGTAAGAGGCATGCCCTTACCCTTGGTTTGTTGCAGAAAACGATATTTAAAGGTTCCGACCATATTTTTGAAAAGACCCGCAGCTCCTTTTACCCTCGAAACACCTACACCGATATTATCTGTGATGCCATATTCAGCTCCTATCATGATGTCGGCAGCTTCCTCTAGTCCGAAGAAGTTTTGCCACCCACCGCCAGATCCTGCCAAGTCTCCGAACTTGTGACCGATACGGATGTCCAAGGTTCTTTTCTTCAGTGTTTCGGTGGAGTGCATGTTCACCATCTTCACCGATTTGAAGGTCTGATATACATATTCAAGTTTGGATTCTTCTTCTTGGGCAAGGAGCAAAAAAGGAGCAAGAAGGAATATCAGAATAAAGAGCCATTTATTTTCCATATCATACAGTTTTGATGTGAATATATTATTAATGTCCAAAAGGGGAGGAATAATTGTAGGGTTTTATTAGGTGTGATGATAAAAATGGCTTTTGAAAAGAACCGAATCAGGACTTGGAACATTTATATAAATGTCCGTATTTTTGATACGATTTTCGATGATGATAAAAATATAGAATTATGTATCCAATAGAATTAACCACCCCAATGTCCAAAGATTTGACCGATCACGGTTTTAATGGATTGACAACACCAGAGCAAGTAGACGAAGTATTGTCTGAAAAAGAAGGAACCGTTTTGATGGTTGTGAATTCTGTTTGCGGTTGTGCAGCAGCGAACGCTAGACCGGGAGCAAAATTATCCATGCAGAACGAAAAGAAGCCTGCCAAAGCCGTAACCGTATTTGCCGGTGTGGATAAAGAAGCGGTAAATAAAGCAAGGGAATATATGATGCCCTATCCGCCATCGTCCCCTTCTATTGCCTTATTTAAAGATGGGAAATTGGTGCACTTTTTAGAAAGGCACCATATTGAGGGCCGTTCGGCAGAAATCATTTCCGCCAATTTAAAAATGGCTTTTGATAGATTTTGTTGATAAAGGATAAAATCTAGCTATCCTACTATTCATATAGGATGGAAGCCCGTAGCTCGATGAGCTACGGGCTTTTTTAACACTTAAATGAAAACAAAAAGTTGTAAATAATTTGATTTAAATAAACTATTTGTTTTAATTTGTAGTTGTAATATTAAACATGCCATCAAAATATTTTAAAATCGAATAGGGATATGAAGCCGGAGATCATAATGAAAGGACAAATCAAAAAATACTTGACATTAGGAGTGTTGACTAAAGTAATTGTGCTAGTTGTTTTGGCATACATGCTGCATAACAAGGACATCAATTTCCAAGTCAATATGAATTCAGCCGCGAAAGAAGCGGAACAAGTGAAAAGTGAACAAATCGAACAAAAGAAAGAAGAAGTCGAAGAAGAAATCCCGGTTTCTACTCCAAGGCAACAAGGAAAAGTCGAATCCAATAAAAAATCTAGATTTGGTGCTTTGGTCTCCATATTCTCAGGAAAGGGGAAAGAAAAAACGGTAAAGGAAATGGAAGAGGGAGTTATGCCTTCTTCAAATATTTCTGAAGAAGCTATTTATGCTTTTATCAAGCGATTCCATCATGTAGCCGTAAGTGAACATCGCAAATTTGGAATTCCCGCATCCATTACGTTGGCAAATGGGATTTACCAAAGCTCGGCAGGAGGTTCTGAAAAAGTAAGTGCAGCTAACAACTATTTCAATATTCCATGCACGCAGGATTGGGATGGTATGATGAAGGATTTAGAAGGAAAGTGTTTCCGAAAATACGAAAATGCTTGGGCATCTTTCAGAGGGCATAGCCAATTTATAACCACCCATTTTTCATCCTTGAAGAGCCTAGGACAGGACTACGGAAAATGGGCGGAAGGCCTACAACAAATGGGCTATGCCAGAGACGGCGAGTTGGCAAAAGAATTGAAAACGATCATCAAAAAATACAATCTCCACAAATACGATTATAAATAATCACGTACCTGATCCATGTGACATGCGATCATATAGGCGGTTCTTAACTAGGACCGCCTTATTGAGCTCTAGAGCATTATCAAAAAATTAACAATGCTCTCCCGTCACCAAAGAGAAAATCTGCCGTCTAATTATTGTGTTTTTATATAATAATTTAGGTTAAGCAAAAGCGGCTCCACCCATGGAGTCGCTTTTTTGTTTTAAAAAGGATTACTTCGTAGAAACCATTTTTATTTGGATTATTCAATATCTTCGCTTTTCCTTAATCAAATCATAGAATTAAACCAAGTAGAAAGGATATGAAATTTGGAACAAAAGTGATTCATGCCGGTGTTTCTCCAGACCCTGTTTCAGGAGCAGTGATGACACCCATTTACCAAACTTCAACGTATGTGCAAGAGGCACCGGGAGTACACAAAGGATATGAATATGCCCGGACAAAAAACCCCACAAGGGATGCGCTACAAGATAATTTGGCAGCATTGGAAAATGGAGCAAAAGCCATTTGTTTTAGCAGCGGCTTATCTGCTATGGATGCCGTAATCCGTCTGTTGAACCCAGGAGAAGAAGTGGTGAGTGTAAACGATTTATATGGAGGTTCTTATAGGCAATTGGTAAGGGTCCATGCCAGGTATGGGATATTATCCCGTTTTGTAGATATGTCGGATGCGTCTGATATAGAACAACACATTTCGGATAAGACAAAAATGCTTTGGATTGAAACGCCAACCAACCCTATGTTGAACATCGTCGACATAGAAGCGATTTGCAAAATAGCCAAAGAGAAAGGGGTTTTAGTTTGTGTCGATAATACGTTTGCATCGCCTTATTTGCAAAATCCCTTGAATTTAGGAGCAGATATTGTCTTGCATTCCTGTACAAAATACTTAGGAGGACACTCCGATGTGGTGATGGGAGCCGTAATTGTGAAAGAAGAAGCGATGTCGGAACATTTTTATTTCCTTCAAAATGCAGTAGGTGCGGTTCCGGGTCCCCAAGATTGTTTCTTGATGTTGAGGGGAATTAAAACCTTACATCTTAGAGTTCAACGCGCTTGTGAAAATGCGGCTCGTTTAGCGGAATTTTTAAAAACACATCCAAAAGTAAATCGGGTGAATTATCCGGGTTTTGAAAGTCATCCGAATCATGAAGTGGCTAAAAAACAAATGAGGATGTTTGGAGCAATGGTCTCTTTCGATTTGAAAGGCGATGATTTTGAAGCCGCCAAAAAAATCATGACAGCTACGCATTATTTCCTGTTGGCAGAATCATTGGGTGGTGTCGAATCTTTAATGGGGCATCCAGCATCTATGACACACGGTTCGATTCCAAGAGAAGAACGTTTGAAAGTAGGTCTGACAGATTCGTTGATTCGCCTAAGTGTAGGTGTTGAGGATGTCAATGATTTAATGGAAGATATCGAAAATGCATTATCTGTGATTTAATTTTATCTTTATAGATATGAAAAGCCGTTTCATGATTTAAATATTAGGAAACGGCTTTTTTTATGGGCGAGAAATAAATTCCTTTATGTTCGGAATCATGAAAAAAAGATGCGGAGAAAGTTGCGATTTGGATCGCAAAACTCATCGTGTCCATTATTGTGGTACGTGTAAATCTATGGGGAAATTATACGGACAAAAATCTAGACTCCTTTTAAATTTTGATGCTGTATTTCTTGCTGAATTAATTTCTATTACTAGCGAAGAAAAAATAAATGACTGGCAAGAAACCTATCGTACGCCCAATTGTTTGTCTTCTGTTGATGAAGAATTAATTCCGTTTCCTTTATGGTATTCGTCATCCGTCAATATTTTATTGACGGAATTAAAAATAAAAGATCATAAAGTAGATGATGCATCGTTGATGTGGAAGGGGTTGGATAAATTATTTAAAAATTCTTTTCTTAAAGCCAAGAATAATTTAATTCAAGTTGGCTTGGATGTGGATGGAATTATTAAATGCAGTGAAAAACAATTTGTAATAGAACAAGGGGAAAAATCGTTGTTCGAATATGCAGAACCCACAGCAAAAATTACAGCATTGATTTTTGAAAATGCAGCAAAAAATATAAATTCCGATCAGGAAATATTTTTTGATATCGGATTTAATTTTGGCTTCCTTGCTTATTTATTGGATGCCTTCGAAGATTTTGAAAAAGATCGGAATGAAAATAAATTCAATGCCATTGCTTCTGCTTATCTGATAAATGAACTGCAAGGAGAAAATAAAAAAAGAATTGTTTTTGAAATACATCGATTAAGAACAAAAATACAAGCAAAGATTCAAGAATTAAATATTCCGGAAATCAATAAAAAAGAATTTATTTCCCGATTAACATTAAATGTTTTTCAAAAAATAAATGGTATTGGTGAAATTAATGCTGATATTGATAAATCAACTTATTCTTGGACGGAAAGCAAAGAAGAGGCAAAAGTAATATTGTCGCTGAGGGAAAAAGAACCTATTAAAAGAAAAGTACAAGCAGCCGTTTTTTCGTCCGTTATTTTTTTACATCCCGAAACAGTTGAAACGTTAAAAAGTATAGATGCAAGTCAAATAGGCGCAGTGGCTTTAATGGCGACATTTTTTTCTTCTTTGGCTTGTTTTGCAAAGGGAAAGAAAAATAAAATAAAACGGAAATTAAAAAGAATAAGAAGGTGGAAAAAATGTGTGGATTGTGGGGGAGCAGATTGCTGTGAATGTTTTTGCTCGAATTGTTGCGATTTTTGCTTCGAAAGTGAAATATTCGGGAAATGTTGTACCGATTGTAGAGACGAATGCAAAAGAGATTTATCAGATTTAGCTTGGGCGCTGCTTTGGGTGAGTGTAGCGTTATTAATTTTAATTATTATTATATTAGTAGGAATATATGTGGTTTAATGGTTTGAACTATTAATTATAAACTATGTTTTATAGAGAGAATGAACTTGTTTAATCAACCACTTTTTAAACAAGTTCAATGATTAAAGAGCAATATTAAAATGGAAGTTAGATTTTTTCTCATACTAATTTTATTATGGTCGTCCTGTAATGATTCCGACCGGAAAAATATAAAAGAATATTATTTCCCAATAGACGATTTGAAGGAGGGGCGAGTATATGAATATCGTTCGGTTACGAATGATACACTGCCTCCCCGGTATTGGTATTACACAACAATAGAAAATGATTCAGGGAAATATTTTATCAGCAATTATTACGACCACACTTTTGTAAATAAACAATTTGTGATGGAAGAAGTGGTAGGCAATGGAATCCTGACAAAGAAATACCAACTTATGTCCATTGATCCCGAATCACAAGAATTGCAAATAGTGGATATAGATGTCGTAAAAGACAGTGCATTCCCTTTTAGTGTGAAAAAAGATGGAGGTGTTTTTCCCATGGAATTGCGATTTAAAGATCCTACAGACTCCCAAGAAGATATCAGATTGATTCGAGAACGAAAATACCTGACTGATACCATCTACCCCTTTAAAGGAAAAGATATTCCATCCGTAGTTTTTTCTGCCGACGAAGTTCGGGAATTTACGCATCCCGAAAAAGGAGATTTTGATAATACCACCTCCGCCACCGAAATTTATGCCAAAGGAATAGGGCTTATTTCCAGAAAATACGAAATAGGAGGCATCGACATGGAATATGTTTTATTCGACACATTTAGCATGGCTCAACTCGAGAAAATGGCAAGTCAATTTTGGGGATCAGAAATGGATTTAATTCCAGGAAATTAATATTACGCATTGTTGGTGACTTTTTAAGATTTTAATAAACTGAAAAACAAGGAATTGGTTGCTTGTTGTGCCGGATGTTCTTTTTTAGAGTTTGACAAGGGTTGGAAAATGTTCTTTTAATTGAAGTGTTTAAATCATAACTTTATCATATAGTAAATTGTCTAAACGATTAAAATCAAAAAAATGAGCCAGAAATCAAATTTTACCCTTCTCCTATTTATCGTGTTTAATTTTACGATAACAGCCCAATCAATTTTTACATCTCCACAGGTAATTGTTGAACAAATAATGAGTTCTTCGTCTTCTGGGCAAATAGAGATGGCAGACATGAATAATGATGGGCTTCTTGATATTGTTTTTCCAGCAGGTTCCAGCTTAGGCTGGTATCCTAATAATGGAATGGGGGGATATCATCCTGTGGTAAAAATTGAAGATATGTATTCAGGAAGTGGAGGCTGTGGATGGATTTCTATCTCTGATGTGGATAATGATGGAGATTTAGATGTGATTGCAGCATCGACATATGAGTATGTTCATGTTTTTTGGTTTAAAAACGACGGGACAGGTACATTCGGAAAAAGAATTCCAATTTTCACAGGGGAAGACAGCTTTACTACACCTTCCTCTATTGCCTCAGCAGATATGGATAATGACGGGGATGAGGATTTACTACTAGCAATGACCTACCCCAATTTAAGCTCAGGTAAATTTTATGCTTTAGAAAATGATGGCAATGGTAATTTTTCCACGACTCATATAATTAATACAGTATTCTATACAGGCGTAATTACAGCAGGAGATGTAAACGGAGATGGCGTTTTGGACGTGATCGCAAGTACCTACGCAAAAACGGTATGGTATGAAAATTTAGGAAATTGGAACTTTGGTCAAAATATAATAATAGATTGGGAACCCTCAAATGATATTAAGCATGACGATCTGGATGGTGATGGAGATTTGGATATAGTTTGTGCTCTAGGTGATGCAGATAGGATTGCTTGGTATGAAAATGATGGAACAGGTGATTTTGCTGCTGGAATATACCTGACGAATTTCTTTTCTCGACCCTCTTCTGTTGATTTAGCAGATACAGACAATGATGGGGATTTGGATGTAATAGCGGCAGCAAGGGACGAGAAGAGAGTAATAGAAATAAAAAATAACGGAAATGGAAATTTTGGAAGCGAGATGACCCTCACAGATGATTTTAATGAAGATAGCTACAAGGTTGTTGCTTCTAATGATATAGATGGCGACGGTTTCAAAGATGTTGTTATTTCAGGGGATGGTAAGACGGCTTGGCTTCAAAATATGGGCAATGGGAGTTATTCTTCTGAGCAGGTAGCGATTTCTAGAGATATCCTTTCGCCCAATGCAACATATACTGCAGACTTAGACAACGATGGAGATTTGGATGTTTTATCATCTTCTAGTGGAGATGATAAAATAGCTTGGTATGAAAATTTAGGGAATGGTTCTTTTTCGGATCAAAATGTAATTTCAGTTCAATGCAGTTATGCTACAAATGTTAGGGCAGCAGATCTAGATGGAGATGGTTTTGTTGATATCATCGCAACCTGTTCTAATTTATATAATAACTCCCATTATGGACAAATTATCTGGTATCAAAATGATGGAAATGGAAATTTCCTAATGGAACAGAAGTTGACTGATGTTACAGGAGTGTCCTCTTTCGAACTTTCAGATATTGACGCTGATGGAGATATGGATATAATTGCAGGTTTAGGTGTAATATGGTATAACAATGGAACAGGCCTATTTACCTTTGAAGATGTAGGAATAAGCTCAGGAAAAGTTATCATTGCGGATATGACAGGAAATGGAAAAGAAGATATTGTTGTAGCTAGTGGATATGATGTTACATGGCACAGAAACTGGGCGAATAGTTATTTCGGAACCTATGAAAATCCTATTGCAGGTGGTTTTCAAGTAAGAAGCACCCATGTAGCAGACCTGGATAATGATGGGGATAATGATGTTTTAATAATGACAAATTCGTCTCCCTATTTTAGATTTTATGAGAACCTGGGAGAAGGCTCCTTTGGAGGATATACAGCACTGGATTTTGACAACAGCCTTTATAGCTTTAATGGAGATATTTCAACAACAGATCTGGATAATGATGGTGATGAGGATATCATTCTAGCGTATGGGAGACATATTTTTTATTTCCAAAACAAAGGAGACGGAACATTTGAAACAGGAGAATTGATAATAGGGGACACGGATTATCATGGTCCGATATATAGTTTTGTCCATCCTGCCGATTTGGATGGAGATGGGTTATTGGATTTTTTGAGTGTAAATGCTAATTTTAGCTACAATAATTCTATTGCTTGGTATAAAAATATATTTAGCTCATTAGTGTATGTAGATGAAAATGCACAAGGCTCCAATAATGGATCTTCCTGGGCAGACGCATTTACAGATTTGCAAGATGCCCTTGCATTGGGAAATGGTAAAACCATTTATCTGGCTGAAGGAACTTATCTTCCAATTCAAAATGGATCAAGAAGTACGAGTTTCGATATCCCTTCAGGAACAACAATTCTAGGAGGTTTTCCTACTGGAGGAGGAGCAAGAGATCCTAAACAACATATAACGATCCTTTCTGGAAATATCGACAATATTCCAGATTATGGTGGTAATTCATTCCATGTTGTAACATTAAAAAATGTAAACGATGTACAGCTTGATGGCTTTTCTATAAAAGAAGGGAATGCAAATGATCCTACTTCATTTGCTCGGGCCAGAGGGGGAGGAGTTTATATGAAAAATTCAACGGCCGTTTTTAATAATGTGGATATTAGATGGAACAAAGCCATATATGGAGGAGGGCTATTTGCAACAGAATTCTCAGATATAACCATAACAAATGCCCTACTGAAAAATAATACAGCTTCAGAAAATGGTTCTGCCATATATTACAGTCAAGGCTCTTCTTTAGAAATGACCCATTCAAAAATCACAAATAATAATGCCTTAAACAGATGTGCCATCGAAGCCAACAATGCCTCATCTACTGAAATTAGAAATTCTTTGATTGCAGCAAATCCATCGACGAATGCCAATGCCATTAGTTTTATAGCAACAACAAGAAATCAAACGGGGAACATCATAAATTCTACAATCATTGGTGATGCCAATGACAAAAATCTCATTACTTTACAAGTAGGAAACAATGACCAATTAGACTTAAACATCAATAACAGTATTGTTGCCCATAAATTTCCAAGCTTCAGCAAAAATATTGTATCATATAATTATGGTACCTTAAATTTCAACCATAGCCATTGTTATTTTCAAGGCTCATCTGTAATAGGAACAGGAAATAATAATCTATTTTCAGATATAGATGGAGATTTGATGCTCAATGCCGACTACACCGTCAACGAATGCTCTCCTGTAGTTGATGCTGGAGATAGTTCTTGCTCATTGGATGAAACGGATTTATTAGGTGACCATAGATATAGGAGTCTATCTATTGATATGGGGGCTTATGAAGCAACAATGTTATGTACTCTTCCTAGGGAGGCACAAAAAAGACAAGAAAAATTCAATATAACCCTATTTCCAAATCCGACAAAAAATCAAATCCAGATAAAATTAGAAAACTTTTCCAGCGATTATACTTTTATGGTTTTTGATGCCTTAGGAAGGAAAATAAATTCATACGACAACAACAATACACGTATAAATACGAGCAATTGGCAAAAAGGAATTTATTTCATGGTATTCTATAATGACAAAGGTGAAATTATTGGGAATGAGAAAGTGATCAAAATAGATTAAAATTGAAATCATTTTTATAAATTACATTTCAATTTGTTCTATTACTTAAT
>JAHDDR010000103.1 GCA_020629255.1 Saprospiraceae bacterium
CCTGCCCCTATATTCAAATGACCTACCTCCGAATTACCCATTTGCCCCAAGACCCACTTCCTCGCCATACGTGATCAATTCTGTATGAGGCACACTTTGATACAATGAGTCCATAAATGGGGTTTGTGCTTGAGCAATGGCACTAACTTCTGGTTTAGGGCCATGCCCCCAACCATCTAAAATAACAAGCATGCAAGCCTGCGAATCATTCTTTTTCATCGAACTATTTTGATTGGTTTAAACATACTCTTCGATTCGAAAGTCCAAAAGTACAGATAAGGTTCATGAAAGTAAAAGTTAAAAATGGCATTAAATTGGTTAAAGAATAACTAAGAACAGAAACTTTCGGAGATTTCTCCGTTATAAGACATGAACTAAACATAATTTATTATAAGCCATTACATTACACCAGTTTAACGGAAATTTAATTACTTGTTAAGTGTTTTTTCTTGATAATCAGAGAACTTAGCAGTAAATTAGTTGTGTAAATACATTTAATATGAAGAGCTTACTATTTAGTTTGGTCGTTTTTGCAGCCCCACTTTCAGTGGTTTTACCGGATATGTCTGGGATTACAAAAGCCCTAAAAACAGGGAATGCAGAAGCATTATCATCCTTTTTTGAAGAGGATGTAGAGTTGGCTTTGATTGATGATGAAGATATTTATGAAAAAGACGAAGCCCAAGAGAAGTTGGCGGAATTTTTTTCTAATCATCCTCCTAAATCATTCAATCAAGTACACAAAGGAACCTCAAAAGGAGAAGATTCTCACTATGTAATTGGTGATTTGACGGCCAATGGAAAAACTTTCAGAGTATATATCTATTTGGAAGAAACAGAAGATTCTTACATCATACAAGAATTGAGAATCGAAGAATAACAGATTTATAACAAACAGAATTAATGATGAAAGCGGGAGAATTCGTAAAGAATCCTCCCGCTTTTTTATGTCCCCACTTGATTTCTGGTTGATAATACATCATTTTTGCATCGTCGTAAACTAAAAACATTTCAAAAGATGTCAGAGACTAGAATAAAAAATGATGAATTGATCACATTCATTAAAGCAGGGTTGGAAGAAGATGTGAAGGATGGGGATCATACATCATTGGCTTGTATTCCTTCAGAAAAGGTGAACACCGCAAAATTATTGGTAAAAGATGTAGGAGTACTTGCCGGAATGGAAATAGCAAAAGCCATTTTCGAATATGTGGATGAGAATGTTCAATTCAAACCATTCCTAAAAGATGGAGATGACATCTCAGAAGGAGATATTGCTTTTGAGGTAACCTGTAAATCCCAAGCATTATTGACCGCAGAACGATTGGTCTTGAACACGATGCAAAGAATGAGCGGAATTGCTACCCACGCCAGAAGGTATGCGGATGAGGTAGAAGGGCTGGGCACCCAAGTATTGGATACAAGGAAAACAACTCCATTGATTCGTTTTTTGGAAAAACAAGCAGTAAAAATTGGAGGTTGTACCAATTATAGGTACGGACTTTATGATAGAATCATGATTAAGGATAATCATGTTGATGCCGCAGGAGGAATGAAACAGGCGATTGAAAGAACGCATGTTTATTTGGAGGAAAACCAATTGGATTTGGAAATTACGGTAGAAGTCAGAAACCTAGTCGAATTATACGGAGTACTTGAAATTGGAGGAGTGAACAGAATTATGCTGGATAATTTCGAAGTGCCTTTGGTAAAAGAAGCAGTTGCGACTATCAACGGACGGTTTGAGACAGAAGCCTCTGGTGGCATTAACTTACATACGGTAAGAAAATATGCCAAAACCGGTGTCGATTTCGTTTCCGTAGGAGAATTAACCCACTCTATTAAAAGCTTGGATCTGAGTTTGAAAATTCAGAAATAGGGTTGTATCTATTTTGTTTCGATAGAAACAAAAAGTTGTATAGATTGCTCCGCTCAATCCTCTTTTGAGAATAGAGATAGAAAAGCATAGGATCAATAGTATAATGAGTTGGAATGAAATAAGGAAGAGGGGGGGGTAAACTCTTCGGTGCTTTTTAAGTGCGTCGGCCGGGAAACTTGGTTTTTTAGTTAACTGTTTGTTATTCAGTAAGTTTGATGTATTGTGCTAGACAATACAACCAATGTCATCATGGAAACCAAAACTACCCAAAAACGCACATCTTTGTAAAAAGTAGTATCGTCTTCTGTTATCATTTTTGAAAATTGTTTCATTGAATTAAGTTTAAAAATTCATATCCTTTTAATTTCTCGCAACTTGATGAGAGGGAAGGGGGTGCATCAAATTGTTTGATGTTGTTACTAAGCCAAAAAGGATGCCAAAAAAAGTAGGGTGACTAAAAAAGAGCATCACCCGTGACAGTTTTGTTGGATAAATTAAACTTCAGTAAGAAGCGCTTCGTTGATTCTTTTTATCAAGGAAGGCCCCTCGTAAACCAAGCCGGAATACACTTGGATCAATGATGCTCCAGCCCTTAATTTTTTGATGGCTTCCTGGGGCGAATTGATCCCTCCAACACCAATAATGATGATTTTGCCTTGGGTCTTCTCATAAATATAGCGGATAACCTCAGTTGACCGTTCCGCTAAGGGGCGCCCACTTAAGCCCCCATTACCAATATCCATGATTTTTTTTTCTGATGTATTGAGATTTGATCGAGAAATAGTTGTATTCGTAGCAATAATGCCCTCCATTTGAGTCGCCAATACAATTTCGATCACATCATCCAACTGTTCGTTGGTCATGTCCGGAGCAATTTTTAGCAAGATGGGTTTCGGGTGTTTTTTAGCTTGATTGAGGGATTGCAAATGGCTCAATAAACGGGTTAAAGGTTCCTTATCTTGTAAGGCTCTCAATCCAGGTGTATTAGGAGAGCTTACATTGACAACAAAGTAATCCACATAAGGAAATAAAGCCTCAAAACTCTTTTCATAATCTGTGACAGCATTTTCGTTGGGTGTATTCTTATTTTTCCCAATATTGCCCCCGACAATTAAACTTTTAGGTCGTCCTTTCTTCAATTTTTCGACCATTGCATCGAGCCCTTGGTTGTTAAATCCCATCCGATTGATGAGGGCTTCATCCTCTGGAAGGCGGAAAAGGCGGGGTTGTGGATTCCCTTTTTGTGCGATGGGCGTAACGGTTCCAATTTCAATAAAACCGAAACCGAGAGAAGACATTGCTTCGAAAAATCTACCATCTTTATCAAAACCGGCAGCCAACCCGACGGGATTCTTAAATTGTAATCCCATCAATTCTCGTTTCAAGCGATTATCTTCTAACTTGTATCTTTGCTGGAAAATCCATGATAATATTGGAATGGCAAGTATCAATTGGAGAATGGATACAGTAAAATAATGTGCTTTCTCTGGCGAAAGCAAAAACAAAAAGGGTTTGATGATGATTTTATACACGACGGTATTATTTTTTGGGCAAAGATAAGAATTAAGGCGAGTGAAAGTTCTATTATATAATGATACATACCAACATCTTGGAGGAGCAGAGACCTATTGCTTGGAATTGATGTCCAAATTAGAAGAATTGGGACACCAGCCTTTTTGGATGGCACACGGGAATTCATCTCCTGTAAGGGGAAACCATATTGTCTTGCCCCATTTCAATGAAGGAAAATTCAAATACTTCCAGTCCAAATATTTTTTCAATACAAAAGCATACCAAGCGATAAAAAAACAATTGGAGCAGTTACAGCCAGATGTGATCCATCTTCATCACAACCGATATTATACCTTTTCGGTGATGAAGGCGATACAAGATACCCAGGTACCGGTTATACAGACCATCCATGATTATACTTTGTTGTGTCCTTCCCAATATTATCCCGATTTATATTATGATACCCCTGGAACAAAATCAAGAAAAGAAAATTGCCAACTCATTTGTTCCCAAGGAACTTGCTTGCCCTTGAAATCGAGATTAGGACACCCCTTTGCCCACGATCGGAAAAGAAAAAAAATCATTCATAAAATTCCTGCCTTCATTGCACCGTCCACACAATTAAAATTATATTTGGAAAAAGCAGGCTTTAAGAACGTACATTACATACCTTTTTTTATTGATGAGAAAAAATGGTCTTTCAATACCCAACGAGAAATGAAAAATGTGGTTTTATTTGTAGGGCGGGTTGAAACCAATAAAGGCATTTATTATTTGATAGATGCTATTGTCAACCTCAGGCAAAAAATTCCGGATATACAATTGATTATTGCAGGAGATGGATCGGAACTCGGAAATATTCAGAAAAAAATCAAAGAGAATAATTGGCAAGAATTTATCACTACAAAGGGTTTTGTAGATTATTCTAATATTGATGAATGCTACAATAATGCCAATGTATTGGTTGTCCCATCCTTAGATATGGAGCAGTTTGGTTTGATTGGAATAGAAGGTTTGGCGAGCGGAATTGCTGTGATAGGAAGCGATGCGGGAGGGATTCCGGAATGGTGTGTCGATGAAAAAACAGGTTTGCTTTTCAATCCGGAACATCCGGAAGAATTGAAAGGAAAAATAAAAAGAATATTACTCGAAAAAGGCCTGGCAGATAAGCTGACCCAAGCAGGAATAGAGCAGGTAAAAAAAATATATGAAGAAAAACAACACATGGATAAGTTAATGGAATTGTATCGGAATACAGATGTAATCCGCTAAAATTTTTTGATGGTAAAGTGGAAGGTGGTTCCATTTCCTTTTTTCGATTCTACCCAAATTTTCCCCTTGTGTTGATCTACAATTTTTTTACACATCGCCAAGCCGATGCCAGTACCTTCATACTGTTCGTTAGCATGTAGTTTTTTAAAGAGTAAAAATATTTTTTCATGATATTCGGGATCAATACCAATGCCATTGTCTTGGATAGAAAAATGCCATTGTTTGCTTTCTTCTTTACATGATATATGGATGCGAGGCGTTCGTTCAGCAGGAATGAATTTAATGGCATTGGCAACAAGATTTTGGAACAGTTGCCTTATTCTTGTTCGATCAGCGAGAATAGAATCTGGAATATTTTGCAATTCTATTTTTGCATTTTTCTCTTGGACATTGGCAGCTAGTTCGAAGAAAATGTCATCCAGCAAATCAGGGAATTCCAAAGAGGTTAACTGTATTTTTTTAGTATCGACCCTAGAATACATGAGGAGGTCATCAATGAGCAGTTGCATGTTTTTAGAGGCAGAAATAATAAAATCTAGATATTCGGTTTCGTCCTCATTCAGTTTTCCTTTCGTTTTTCTAGACAATAATTGAGAAAAACTAACCATGGTTCGAATCGGGCCTTTTAAATCATGTGATGCTACATAAGCAAAGTTTTCCAATTGCATATTGCTCTCAATATACTTTTCGAGTTCTTGGTTTTTGACATTAAGTATTGCTAATTGTTGTTGGATGGTCTCTTCTTGCCTTTTCTCATGTGTAATATCTTTGTAGATCGATGTGTAAAGATGAGGCTGTTCCGGGTTCCTGAATGTATATACAGAGGTGTAGAGTTTTGTGCCATCATCCAGCAAATGCATCCAGACAAATTCAAAGCGATCCTCATGGTCTGTTCGCTTCAAAATTTCAGCTAGGGCATCCTCGGAGGATCTGCCATTGGGTTGTAACACCGGACTGAAATCCAAGACATCGCGATTTAGGAACTCCTCCTTGGTGTCTAATTTGAAATATTCAAGAATCCGGCGGTTCACATCAATAATTTGAACAGCTTGTATATCAAAAACAACAATGCCATCAAAACCATTTTCGAATAAACTCCTATATTTTGATTCATTTTGAATCAATGCATTCTTGGCTTTTACTTGTTGATTGATATCTTCAACAAAACCCAATATATAAGGTGTGTTGCCCATTGAGATCAAGGAGCGGGTAATCCTAGCCCAAAAAACACTACCATCTACACGTCGATACTGTTTTTCCATTTTGAAAGAATTGATTTCTCCCGCTAACAGCTTCGAAATCATCATTTCTAAGTGTTCTTGATCTTCATATTGTGTGAACTCTAGCCTGTTGATAGTTTGTATGGATTCATCGCCCAAACCAAGGAGAGCTCTGAATTTTGGATTCATCAAAACAAGCTTATTACTTGCCAAATCCCTGAAGACGATACCCAAAGGACTAGCTTCAAAAAAATATTTTAAACGATTTTCGGCCTCTCTTTTTTTATTTTCATTGATTTTTTGTTCGCTGATATTTTCAAAGGTATATAGGATCCCTAGGTGCTTTCTATCTTTTTCAAACAAAGGGATTCTATTCGATTTATACCAAACTTTATTTCCTTTTTTAGATGTAAATTCTTCTTCTAAATTATAAATGAAAGAACCATTGAGAAATGCTTCTTTTTTGTGAGTAATAAAGGCTGGGGGAATATCTGAAGTGTCTGCAAAATCTTCTTCTTTTTTCCATTTTAAATCTTCGGGAGAACCGGCACCCATTTTTTTTGCAAAGGATTGGTTGCTGCCCAAAAATTGACCATCATTATTTTTCCAAAAAATATATTGGGGAAGATTGTCTATAATAAGTTGAAGCAGGTTGTTTTTATTTTGAAGTTGAAGTTGTATCTCTAGCATTTTTTTACGCTTATCTTCTTCTTCCTCTAAAATTCTCAATTTTTGAGAGGCTAATAGCCCCCACATTTTGTAACTGAAAACCAAGCAAAATACAATAGATAAAACAGAAGAGATTACAAAAATATTGGTTTTGGAAAGAACATATAGAGGAGGAATATTTAACAGGGATACTAGGCAGAATAATAGAATCGAAATGATAAATAAGAGCCAGATAATTTTTTTACGGTAGGAGTAATAGGTATGTATTCCAAAAGAACAGAGAACGAAAACCAATTGAATTTGAGTCTCTTTGCCAAAGGAAATAGACATGAATAAACTGATGGCTAACGAAAATACGATTAATAAAATAGCAGCCATGCTTGAATGACCCATCTTATGAAGGATTAAAGAAAAAACATTGGACAACATCCAAATAGAAGCAAAAAGAACAAATAGAAAATTGAAGGAATGAAAAGGATGAATGCAAAGGAAGAGAAAAGGAATAAGAATGCCCACTATCAAATCCATATTCATGAGCCTAATTTGTAGGCGAACACAATCGGATTGTTCATCTGTTATTCCAATGTTCAGAATATGTTTGAGATTAGAAAAAAACATGTGGTCTTTGTTTGTGGCTTGCTTTAAGTCATAAATAAATGGGTATACGGAGATTTTTCTTTTGTGTTTGGAAAACGAGAGGAAACTTTAGGATTTTTCCCAGTAAAAATATAGACTACTCTATTAGGAATGGTTGGAAGTTTTAGAATCATCTTACCTTTGCAGAACAAATAGAAAAATGATGTCAGATAAATTCAAGTACGATATGAGAGGTGTTTCTGCAACGAAAGATGAGGTACATCGAGTTGTGGATAAATTGGATAAAGGACTATATCCGAATGCCTTCTGTAAAATACTACCCGATGTGGTTGGGCAAGACCCCTCCTTTTGTAATATCATGCATGCAGATACTGCGGGAACCAAAGGGAGCCTAGCTTATATGTATTGGAAAGAAACAGGAGATTTGAGTGTATGGAAAGGGATTGTCCAAGATGCGATAGTTATGAATATAGACGATATGGCTTGTGTAGGATGCTTGAATGACATCGTCCTTTCTTCTACCATTGGTCGGAATAAAAACCTAATTCCGGGAGAGGTGATAGCAACCATCATTAATTTTGCAATAGAGTTTTGTGAAATGCTAGAACGGTATGGTGTAAAAATACATTTGGCTGGAGGAGAAACCGCAGATGTAGGGGATGTGGTTCGCACCATAGATGTCGGATATACCACCTTTGCCAGAATGGAAAAAGAAAGAGTGGTCGTCAACAACATAAAGGCAGGAAATGTGATTGTGGGTCTGGCTTCCTACGGAAAAGCATCTTACGAAGATGAATACAATGGAGGAATGGGGAGCAATGGCCTGACCTCCGCCCGACACGATGTTTTTTCTAAAAAATATGCCGAAAAATATCCGGATAGTTTCGATTCGAATGTGCCTGATGAAGTCGTTTATATTGGAACAAAAAGCCTCCAAGAAGAAATTGAAATCGATGGGTTTAAAACCACGGTTGGAAAATTAGTCTTATCACCTACCCGTACTTATGTGCCCATACTAAAAAAGATTTTTGATGAGGAAGGGGCCATGGAAAATATACAAGGAATTATCCACTGTTCGGGAGGAGCACATACCAAGGTCAAAAAATTCATTAAAAACAAACACATCATAAAAGATAATTTATTAGAAGTCCCTCCTTTGTTCCATATGATCCAAAAAGAATCCGGCACATCAGAAAAAGAAATGTACCAGGTGTTTAATATGGGTACTCGTTTGGAAATGTATACCAATGAATTATTTGCAAAAAGAATAATAGAAATTTCTAAATCCTTTAACGTAGATGCGCAAATTATAGGAAGGGTCGAAGAATTTACAGGAGAAAAAGTAACCATCATTAATGAAAATGGTCGCTTCGAATATTAATTCGAGGAAATGGAAATTATTTTATTCTCATTTATCGAATTTATAATGTAGTTTTTTGTAAATTTAAGCTTACTTTTTTATCGAGGAAATACAACCTTTTTTAGAAGAGCCCATCTTTATGGAATGGAGGCTCAAAAAAGGTTAGGAATAGATAGCAAGAATGAGAGGTAATGAATTTTTGACAATATTATTTTCAATTGTTTTTTTAATTCAACTCAATGCCCAAAAAAATACAAATCCTTCTGATGAAAATTTTACAACACTAATTTTTCCTCAGCAAAAAAAAATGTACTTTGATGTTGATGGAACACTGTCTTGGAAAATAGATGCTTCGGAAGAAGGAGAAAAAAACAAAAACAACGAAATAAAAAAACAAAAAAAAGCAAGAGCAACATCCGCTTCTTCTTCATTTGTAGGAGACGGACTACTTTCCCCTGCCGCCGAACAACTAAGGCTAAGACCTTCCCCTATTTTTGCGGATTATCCGATAACTTATTCGACGGATATTACCCAAAACAAAAAAGAAGAAAGCACCCGTCTAAAAGGAACAGTAAAAGATCCTACATTCCGTTCGGTTGCCATCAAATTTTATACAGATTTGGTTTCCTTTGAGGAAAAGGAATTCGTCATCCCACTTGGACAAGCCAACGATTTTAATTTTCAATTCCAATTGTCAGAACCCACTTTGGCTAAAATAGCTTATGGTAATGATGAAGCAGAAATATTTTTGGAACCAGGAGATGATTTGGATGTCGATTTTTTTGGAAACAGTTTCAGGTGGTCTTTGCGGTTTGAAGGAAAAGGAGCAGAGAACAATAATTTTCTAAGAAAATTTTATGTAGAATTTTTCCGTTATACCGAAAACCAGATTTTTAGCGAAATGACCTCTAGGGGAGCCATGGATTTTCGTTATTTTATGGATCGCATCCATCGATCCAAATGGAATTTTTATCACACATATAGTTCAACAGAGCGTCAATCGTTTACACCAGAATTTTCCAAATATATTTTTGGAGAAATAGATTATTGGTGGGCATATAATTTATTGAGATACCATTGGGAATACCCGGCATCCAAAGGCTTATCTTATCCCATGAATATCACGCCGGGCTATTATAACTTTTTGGGTAAGGTATTAGTGAGTAATAATGTGGCACTAAGGAGTAAAAATTATCTGAATTTCCTCGTTTTGTACCTGAAGCTAAGGGAAGACAACCCTTCAATGGAAATATTGGAGCAAATAGACCAGTCTATTTTTGAAGTCCGTTCCAGCGAATTGGAAGTGGTCAATAATACAAGCAGTCGAATAGCCCTATCAAAAATCTATAGAGGAGAACGTATAAAATATTTAGGAGAAAAATCCAGTCTTATTTCATCTCAGAATGTAGATGGAATAATCAAATCTTCTAGTTGGTACAGGGTTCGGACAAAAGATGGAAGAGAAGGTTGGGTCTTTGGTGGCGGAGGAGCCATAATCGGCGAACGCAAAGCGTCTAAAGAATACAAGAAGGTCCAAGTTGAAGAGGAAGTCACAAAACAAATCGCCATTTCAAAAGTGAAACGGCTAAGGGTTCGTGAAAATCCGGATGTAACCAATGCGGTAGCCCTTTTATCCGAAGGAGAACAAATGGAATATCTGGGAATCAAATCGCCGTCTAAACATACCCATACAATACGGGGAAATGCCGTCACAGATTATTTTTATAATGTTCTGACATCTAATGGTAAAATAGGATGGGTGTTTGGAGGAGCCGTTGAAATCAAGAAAGTAATCACCAAGCAGAAAGTAGATAAAACCATTGCCATAGAAGGAAAGAAGAAAAACGTAGATCCGACAGAATTATACCTTACCGGAAGAGCCTTGTTTTATACAATGGCAAACACATTGTATCACAAAATCAAAAATTCGGAACCTGTCGAAGTCGAAAAAGAAATCCAGCGATTTATAGAACGCTGCCCTTATACCGAATGGGATCAAATCATTCGAAGAGCACAGAGCAAAGCATTAAGGGAATCTTTGGCTAGTTCATCCAATGCAAAGCCAGAAATAAACGACACCTCACCAATAAAAGAAACAGAAGAACCCCAAAATCAAAATAATGAGGAAGAGATAACAAACCCAACAAGCAAAAATAAAAATACCCAAGCTGATTTAATCGGAGAAGAGTTGGCGATAAACGAAGAAATAAAACAACCTACAGAAGATCCTTTAAAGGCAGGGACAGAAACGTCTAAGGAACAAAAAACTAAAAAAAATAAAAGACCTAAAGAGACAAAATCAAAACCACCAAAAGAAAAACCGGTAGTAGATAAAAAGAAAAACAAACTACCCAAAAGTAAAGCACCCAAAACAAAAAAGAATAAAAAATCCAAAAAAGAAAAACCAGAAGAAGTTATCACCCAAAACAATTCCGAAGAAAAAAAAGAAACACCTACGGAAAGCGAATATGTTATTTTGGATGGAGTCAAAGTGCTTAAATCATCGTTGAATAATGTGTCAACAACAGATGGAAAAGAAGTGGTGTCTAAACCTAAAAATCAAAATAATAAACCATCTGATAAAAAAACAAAAAAGAAAAATAGGAAAACACAGGGAGCCTTAGATCAAGATTTAACTGCAGAACTCGATTTAATTGCCTTGGGCTATACACCGGAAGAAGCTCAAAAAATATTGTTGGAAAGAAAAAGGGAAGAAGAATTGGTAGCAACGAATACACCCCCGGAAACCCATGTGCCAAACGTACAATACCAAACCTTGTCCCCCGCAGAATTATTAGAACAAATAGATCTCGAACCCAAAGAAAGAATAAGCCATCAAGTAAAAATAACAGGAAAAATAAAATACCATAAAAATAAATCGGCACAAATCATATTGTACAACGATCCCATTTCTATGGAAGAGGTGAGTTTTAATTTATATGTAAAACCCGACGGTGCATTCGCAACCAAACTTAAAGTTTATGGCCCCACCGCAGGAAAATTCATTTATGGAGCAAGGTCTGCTGATATTTTCATAGAACCCAACAATGAAATACACATCACTCTTCAAGCCAACGATTTTGAAAATACATTATCCTTTAGTGGAGAAGGGGGAAGCCACAATAATTTTATACAAGAACTCAAAAAGAAATTCAAAAATGAAGATATAGAAACCAAGGGCAAAATTTATTCATCGAATGCTTCTGGTTTTAAGAAGTTTGTCAGCCAGATTTATCATCGGAAAATAAAATACTACGAAACCAACCAAAAAAAAATTTCCTACGATTTTGATCAATACATCAAAGGAGAAATAGATTATTGGTATGTTTATAACCTAACCAATTTCCGTTATGAGAACCCGCTGCAATACGGAAATTCAAAACCCATCAAAATTGATGACCCCAATTATTATAATTATATAAATCAAATCGGCTTGGTTAGAGAATCGGCTTTATTGAATCCCTACTATGCTTATTTTTTGGATTTATACATCAAAGACAAATCCGATGAATACGAAAATAGAGGACTCACAGAAATCGAATTGGCCGATAAATACTTATTCGGAAAAGTAATGTATTATTATAAAGCCAAAAGGCTGACTGTTGCCACAAAAAATGGCCAACTTTCCGAAGCTCTATTCGACATGAAACGCTTCATAGATGAATGCCCTTACGAAGAATACAAAGAGTCGGTAAAAACGGCAATCAGAGAAACTAATACCCTTCTCAAAGGAATGGTAGCACCCCATTTCGAACTCAAAGACGATAAAGGACGAACCGTAACACTTAGCAGTTTGAGGGGGAAAGTCATTTATCTCGATTTTTGGGCTACTTGGTGCAACTCTTGCATCCGTCAAATCAATAATTCGGATAATTTAAGAAATACATTCAAAAACAAAGATGTCGTTTTCCTTTATGTTTCCTTGGATTACACCGATACAGAATGGCGGAATTACCTAAGAAGGCACAAACTGCCCGGCAAACATGTATTCGCTCCTGGAGCTTTAGGAGCCGACATCGCCAAAGATTATGGTGTGAAAAAACTACCGGCCCTCTTTATCATCGACAAGAATGGAAAAATTGCAAGGAATACCGAAAAAGATCTGAATAGTATGAGTGTGATAGACCACATCAACAAATTACTACTTATACCATAATTTGAATAATTCCCGATTTTTATGAACCTGAAAAACCTCCTTCGTTTTATGGGAGTCATGATCATTCTGATTTTTATTGCAATCTTGGCGTCCTACCTTTGCAATCAATGGATCATCCAAACCGCCCAAAATGATATGTATACATCTTCCGATGATATTCCGGATAATGATGTAGCCCTAGTATTGGGAACCAAACAATATCTGAACAGCGGAAGAGAAAATTATTACTTTCGGTATCGGATTAATGCCGTAGTCGAATTATATCGGAAAGGAAAAATAAAACACATCATTGTGAGTGGAGACAATCACACCCATTCCTATAATGAACCCGAAGACATGAAAGCCGCCCTGATGCGGGAAGGCATACCGGAACAAAAAATCACCTTGGATTTTGCAGGATTCCGTACCTTAGATTCTGTAGTGCGGTGTAAAGAAGTTTTTCAGCAAAATAAATTCACCATCGTATCACAAGAATTCCACAACCAAAGAGCCTTATTCATTGCCGATAAATATAATATCGAAGCCATTGCATTCAATGCGAAAGATGTAGGGAAAGCTTTTGGTCGGAAAACAATGGCAAGAGAATATTTGGCAAAAGTAAAAGCAGTCCTTGATATTTATATTCTTGGAAAAGACCCTAAATTTTTGGGTAAAAAAATTGACATCAAAATCGAATAAAGTATAACAATGAGATATAAGATAGCGGCAGGAAATTGGAAAATGAACACGAACCATGAGCAAGGACTCGACCTTGCCCGGGCCATTGTTCAGGGAACAGAACCACAAGAAGGAATAAAAGTGATTTTAGGAACGCCCTTTATTCATCTTAAAGATGTAGTAGAAATATGCAAGGGAAATACCCAAGTCGGAGTGGCGGCACAAAATTGCCATCAAGAAGAAAAAGGAGCCTTTACAGGCGAAATATCCGTAGGGATGCTCAAGTCCATCGGTGTTGATTATGTCATTGTCGGTCATTCGGAAAGGAGGCAATATTTTAGAGAATCCAACGAACTGTTGGCCCAAAAAACAAAAGCCGTTCTTGCCGGAGGTTTGAAACCCATTTTTTGCTGTGGAGAATCCTTGGAAATCAGGAATGAAGGCTGGCATGTTCGATATGTGAAAAACCAATTAAAAAGAGGTCTTTTCGATTTGTCGGAAGAAGATTTTAAAAAAATCATCATAGCCTACGAACCCATTTGGGCAATCGGGACCGGAGTGACGGCATCTCCCGAACAAGCTCAGGAAATCCACAAGGAAATCAGAACCTCAATAGCCGAAGTATATGGAACCGATGTGGCTCAGAATACGACGATTTTATACGGAGGAAGCGTGAAACCCGCCAATGCCAATGAGTTATTTTCTCAGCCGGATGTAGATGGCGGGCTCGTAGGGGGGGCGTCTCTAAAGGCCGAAACGTTCTTACCTATAATAGAAGCATTATCTCCCAAAGCTTAAACCTACATGGACTATATTCGATATTCTATTGAAGCGACTCCCGAAACATCAGAAATCTTAATGGCATTTCTAGGAGAAATGCCATTCGATACCTTCACAGAGTCCGAATCAGGCTTGGAAGCCTATATTCCCGAATCCGAAGATAAAGACTGGGTAGAGGAAGCCGTCAAGGAAATGAAGGCGCAATTTTCCTTTTCTTATCAAAAAAAGAGAATACAATATCAAAATTGGAATCAAATTTGGGAGTCTAATTTTAAACCCGTAAGTATTGAAGGGTTTTGTGGCGTCCGGGCAGATTTCCATCCACCTTTCAAGAATGTGGAACACGAAATTATCATTAATCCAAGAATGGCTTTTGGAACCGGGCATCACGCCACCACGTATATGATGATGGAGTTCATGCAAGAAATAAATTTCGAAGGGAAATCCGTTTTTGATTATGGTTGCGGTACCGGGATATTGGCCATATTGGCAGCCAAAATGAATGCAGGATATATAGAAGGGGTGGATATAGAAGAACCTGCATATAAAAATAGTATCGAAAATTCGAAGAACAATCAGGCAGAACAAGTCATATATCACCACGGTACATTGGATGATGTCCCGTCTAAAGAATACGAGATGATACTCGCAAACATCAACAGGAATGTAATACTGCAATCCTTACCCTCGTTATATCAAAGACTCAAGCCCGGGGGCATGCTGATTACATCAGGATATTTGATAGAGGATCAAGAATTGATGAGGGAAACTCATACAAAAGAAGGGTTTTGGATTTCGACTGACAAGACCAACGGGAAATGGAAAGCTACCCAAGCATTTAAAAGATATTGATAAAAACTCAAACCACAATAGAAATAAAATTTAACGCTTTATGATGATACGCAAACTAACCTTTTTGCTCCTTCTTTCTAGTTTTTGTACAATAATTTCAGCCCAAACACTCAAAGAATTCTCAGAAGAACCCGGGCAGTTCATTTCTCAACTAGGAGAATATATGAATAAGAACAAAAGGGAAGACATAGAAGAGATATATAAGGTATTTAAATCAAAATATGAAGGAGGTGCATTCACCCAAGAACAGAAAACAGCAATATTTGAAGTCTGCAATGGCATGTTGAAAAACAAAATGGCACCTGCTCCATTCTTCATGGATTATTTAGGTACGATCAACGATGTACTATCCTTTGATAAAGCTTCTGCCAAAGTGGATGAATTCAATACCATGTGTAATAAAATTATTATGGATATTGAAAAAAGAAATACAAAGGGGTACAAAATGTACTTGTCATTTGCCGGTAATTTTTACAGAAATAAAGCCATTAGAAAGTCTACAGGATCCATTTGGAGAGTGGAAGCACCAAGTTATAAAATGGAATATAATAACAAGGTACCTAGCGTTTCTTTCGAACAAGTCGATTTATATGGAATAAGGAAACAAGATTCTATTAAAATCGAACAAACAAAAGGAGCATATTTCCCTTACGATGATATATGGAAAGGAGAAAAAGGACAGGTAAGTTGGGCAAGGAACGGGATGGAAGAAGTCTTTGCCAAATTGGGTAAATACGAGTTCGAAGTAAAGAAAAATGTATATACTTGCGAAGATGCAACATTATACTTCCCGAAATATTTTCCAGGAAAACCCATCAAAGGAACATTGATGGATAGAATTGTGGTGAAGAGCCAAGGCTCAAAATCATCATATCCAAGATTCATTTCAGAAGATAAAATTCTACAAATCGATAATATCGGTTCTGATGTCCTCTACCGAGGAGGGTTCGAACTGAAGGGAGCAACCATTTATGGAAGCGGAACCAAAGAGAACAAAGCTCAAATACAAGTAAAATCTTCAGAAACAGGGAAAACGGTATTCAATGCCAATGCCCTTCAATTCCTAATTAAGGAAGATGTAAGAAGAGTTGTAGGTGAGAGTGTGGAAACTACGTTATATTTTGGGAAAGATTCGATTTATCACCCATCCTCCAACCTGAGATTTGAAATTGATGACAAAGAAATCTCCTTGGAAAGAGGAGAACGGGGTAAAGATAGAAATCCGTTTTTCGATTCTTACCACAACATCAGATTGGATGCCGATAAATTGGATTGGCAAGTGGAAGCAGATTCCATCGTGATTGGTAAAACGATTGCAGGAATAGCGGGTGGTAATGATAAGGTCGCTAAATTCGAATCCCTACATTATTATAATGAAGCAGGTTATAACGAATTACAAAACATATCAACAGTCAATCCTATCGCTGCAGTGATGGCTTATTCTCGTGAAGTAGGTTCTGATGTTGTTGATGCAGATGGTTTGGCTCAAAAAATCAATTCGAATTTTACTGAAAAAGCCATCAAGAGTTTATTGTATGCAATGGTGTCGAGAGGTTTTGTAGAATACGATAGTGAAACAGGAATGGTCGCCATCCAAGAAAAATTAAAGCACTATGCCAAAGCAGCAGTCAAGAAAACAGATTATGATAATGTCCTCATCGTTTCAAAAACCAAAAAAAGCAATGGTGTTATTTATTTGGATGATAAAAATGAGAATCCTATCGATATACGATCAGTGAAATTTGTCGAATTGAGTAAAATCCAAAAAGTAGCATTCAAACCCAAA
>JAHDDR010000104.1 GCA_020629255.1 Saprospiraceae bacterium
TTACCCGATAGGTCACCGGAATTTCGGTACATTTCATTTTTTGTTTGGCAGCCTTCACTTGCATTTCCACCGTCCAACCATAGGTTTTGTCCTTCATGTCGAGTGCCAATAATTTATCATATTTAATCGCCCTGAAAGGCCCCAAATCAGTAAAATGATAATTATAAAACAATCGGATGAGATTGGTCGCCAGCCAATTTCCAAAAATTTGCTGAGGGGTCATGGCTCCTTTTTCCAAATCCCCCAAAGCCCTGGAACCGATCACCAAATCAAAATCATTTTTTAAAATGGGTTCTACAAGTAAAGGTAATTCTTCTGGATGATCCGAATAATCAGCATCCAAAAATACAACGATATCCGGAGCATCCGGTTTATTCGCGATATGTTGTAATCCGAACAAACAAGCATTGCCATAACCTTGTATTGGAGCATCCACAACGGTTGCCCCATGTGCTGCCGCTACATTCGCCGTTTCGTCGGTGCTCAGATTATTACAGACAATCACCTCCCGAACCCATTCCGAAGGAATATCATCCAAAACGTTGCCGATGGCATTCTCTTCGTTGAAGGCCGGAATAACCACATCTATTTTAGGAATATGATCCATCAATAGCCAAAGGTAGAAGATTCGTCGAATCTTGTGGTGTCCGAAAATAGACATTTTGCCAAAACAAGTGCGAAAACGAGTATATTTTATATTTTAGCCTATTATGGAAAGCATCCGAACCTTTATCATGGATTGGTGGCCGGTGGTTCAGCCCTGGCTCATCTACTTCATTATTCCGCTCACAGCTGGAATTGTAGGATGGCTGACCAATAAATTAGCCCTGCACATGACCTTTTATCCCATCGAGTTCAAAGGATGGGTGATAGATGAATCTCGCCCGTGGATGCGCTTGGGTTGGCAAGGGATCATTCCGCTCAAGGCAACGAAGATGGCAGGCATGTCTACCGATATGATTTTGGAACACCTCATAGACATCAAGGAAGTGTTCGGAAAACTCAATCCCGATCGGGTAGCCGAAGAATTGGAATCCAATGTACGGACACTCGCAAGAGGAACCATGGAAAAAGCCATGCAAGAAAATGTACCGCTCCTTTGGGCGACATTGCCGAAAAAGAGAAAAGAAAAAATAGTACAAACCGCCATTGATGAATTTCCCACAGCCGTAGAAAGCATCATGGAGGACATAAAAAAAGATATTATCGATTTATGGGATGTAAAGGAAATGGTCTTGGAAGAAATCAATCAGAATCGAGGATTGATGAACGAATTATTTTTACGTTGTGGAGAAGAAGAATTCAAATTCATTGAAAAATCCGGTTTTTATTTCGGATTCCTTTTCGGATGCATCCAAATGGTAATTTGGTATTTTATCGAAGATTTTGAATGGGCTTGGATGACCCTTCCCACAGCCGGTTTAATTGTTGGATATTTAACCAATTTTATTGCCTTGAAAATGATCTTCGAACCGGAAGAACCCCTAAAAATAGGTCCGGTCACTTTTCAAGGATTATTGATGAAACGCCAACGGGAAGTATCAAGGGAATTTGGCAAGGTGTTATCGAGCCGCCTATTTACCATGCGTAATATTTTTGATAATATAATTTATGGAAAAGCCACAGAAAAAATTGTCGATTTGGTCGAGTCGCACATCAATCATGTAATAGATAAAACCGCAGGCCTGAATCGGGCCATCATACAAATTGCAACAGGCACAAAAACGTATAGAAATATCAAGCAGATGGTCATTGATACCTTTCGACAAGAATTACCTCAATCCATTACCGAAGTATTCGATTATGCAGAAAATGCCCTCGATATAGAACATACCGTTGCCGATAAAATGTCGAATCTCCCTGCCGATGAATTTCTCGGTTTCATGCGTCCCGTATTTCAAGAAGACGAATGGAAATTAATTATAATTGGTGCTATATTAGGAATGCTTGCTGGATTTATACAGGCGGTTATTTTGGTGTTTTAAATTTATGACATATAAAATGCGTTGCTTTTATTGTATAAAATTTCGACCTTGACTATTTTTATTGAATAACCAGTATTCCATTATACATAATAGTATCACTCCTAAATCTATACATATAAGTTCCTTTAGCCAAAGAAGAAGTATCTAAAAATAATTCTCCCTCAACAAAATGGGTTGAGACTTTTTTACCCGAAGCATCAAATAAAATAAATTGTCCGGGTATATCATGTTGAGTGGCAATTTTAATTCCAGATTGTTGTTGTGCCGGATTCGGATAAATAGTTATGCCATGAGCTAAAGAATGACGGATAAAAACAGAACGAATTTCAGAATAATCGAAACTCAAATCTTTGTCTACTTGCATAATTCTATAATAAGATTTTCCTTTATAAGGATTTTTATCTAAGAAAGAATAATGATGAGTGGTTTCAGAATTTCCAATGGCAACCACTTCTCCTATTTTTTCGAAACGGGAACCATCTTGACTTCTTTCTATAATGAATTTATCATTATTAATTTCTGTAGCCGTTGCCCAATCCAATACTACTTCGGTTTTATTTTTTACGTGGGCAGTAAAAGATAAAAATTCTACAGGCAGAGAACTTCCTCCTTCATTAGTAATAATAAATTGACTAAATGAAATAATATTATTGTTGGTGGAGAAAGTAACATCACCATCGCCGCCAGATACGGCAGCATCACCGTCGTCTATACTTGTACCCCAGGTTGCACCATCATCATTAGAATTCCGTTTGTATAATTTGAATGTGTTGGGCGTGCTGACATCAGCCGAAGACACAACGCCTATTTTTTTAAAATCAATTTGGGATAATTCGGAAAAAGAAGCATTGTTCCCATAATTATTAATGACCCAATAACTTCTACTTTCTGGAAAAGCATTAGGCAATTGATCCGGGTTGAGATTAATTCTTGAAACCACTACTTCTCCATTGGGGTGTGGGTCGGAAAAATTAATATTGACATCTGCTTGAGCGAAATCATAATTGCCAGCAGAACTAACGGTAAGCCTATGACTTGATCCTCCTCCTACCGGAGCAGAAGAAATAATCCGGCTGGCATCACCACCCAAGGTTCCATGATTGGATTTGATTCTGTCAGGAACTTTGCTATCGGCCATATCTTCATTAAATTGGAAATAGGCGATAAGATTGTTTTCATCTGCATATTTAGTGAGGTGTCTCGTGTCCCTGATTTCTTCTTGGGTCAAAGCTTTGTTCCAAACACAAAGTTCGTCTATGGTTCCACCAAAAATATCATTGACGGAACCATTCCTATATCTAGCACCCACCAATACATCCCTACCAATACCGGAAATACTGCCGATGTTGATGGTTCCATCCAAACGACCGTTGACATATATTTTTAATTGGGAACCATCGTAAGTAGCCGCAACATGATACCAAATACCTCCTAATAAATCAGTACTACCCGTAATAGACCAAGGAGAAGTTTCTCTCGAAGCATATAATCTACCATTTTCAATTCCGAATTGATATTGCCCTACAACATGGCGATCATATTTTGTCAGGATGTACCCCGTCATATTATCAGCGTTGGGTTTTACCCAGGCAGAAAAGGTGTAAGGATCGTTCCCTGTGAAATTCAAGGCTTGGGGGCGACCTAAATTGAGATACCCCGTTGTGTTGGGATTCAAAGCATATTGGGGAATGGTGTCAATTTCGCAAGCATTCTCGATCGTAATTAAATTATTAAGCGTTTGGGAATTGCTTCCATTGGCATTATTCACCGTAAGGGAAACAGAATAAGTGCCTGCCGCAGAATACGTAACTTTGGGTTGCCTTTCTGTCGAACTGGTGGGGTTGCCTCCTGGAAAAGACCAAGCCCATGTCGCACCATTTTGATTCAGGGACGAATGGTCCGAAAAATAAAGTGTGTCTTGAGAACAATAGGCGGTAAATCTATCTACCGAAATTTGGGCAACGGGTTGCGAAGGTTCATAAAATTCCACTTCATAAACACTACGGCTTGTTCCATTTCTTATTTTTCCTTCCTTGTAAAAAGGAATCAAATCTGTAGAATATGTACTTGCCGGTAAATTGTTGTTGAACAATGCCCAATCAGCCATAGAGTTGTTCCGATAATAAACCGCCCTTTTGGTTCCGATATAAACCCCTCCGTCGGTTCCTCTTTGGTGTACGATATTGGTAACCGATTCGCCATCCAGCATGGTAGTGGAAATGGAATTCCAAGTCGCTCCACCATCTGTGGATTTTAATACTTGGTAGCCATTCAGGGCATCACCCGAATAGGGGTATTTACGCCCTAACCATACGATATTTGCGTCTTGGGCATCTACGGTAATATCGTACCTCACCCAGTCCCTACTTCCTAATTCTGCGAGAGTAGGAGTTATTTCTGCCCAAGAAGCACCGCCATCGGTTGTTTTCCAAACTTCTTTTCTATCCCACCAACCGCCGCTCAAAGAAACATAAATGACATTGGGGTCATTCCATGCGGTTTCTATTTTATGGATGGGAATATTAAATGCATGGATAAAAGAAAAAGTAACACCATCATCTTGAGTAAGCCATAATTCTTTTGTGTCTTCATTGGCATCCTCGACCCCTACATAAATCATGTTGGCCGATCGGGGATCGAAAGCAAAGGGTTTGCTCCAAAGATCTTTATTAAAGGGAAGGCCGGAATTGGAAATCGTTCGGTCTCCGGAAAGCATCCGTTCTCCATAATCATAATATACTTTACGTTCGTTGGCATAATTTACTTTTCCTAGTGTGTTGTCGCCACCACCCGTAGAAATCCAACCATTATCATAAACGTTATTATCTTTTAGAAGGGTACCATTGTGGTACGTGCCTCCCACCATTACGTCCCCATCCCAAAAGCCAGCATCGAAACCCCAAAAGTCGGTTCCGGCGATACCTAGCATTTTCCTATTGAACGTCGTGCCATTATCATTGGAATAAAAAATACCTCCATCATTGGCAACCCATAAATCGGAGCCGAAAAAACGGATATCATGGATGTCTGCGTGGACATAATTGGGCTTGTAAGAATGGCTCCATTTGGAAGGGCAGGTAAACGTGTTACCCCCATCATTGGAAATCCAAAGATTTACTCCTCCCACAAATAAATCATTTTCATTCGAATCGGAAACATCGAAGGCCAAGTCATAATAATATTGTCCTCCATTATCTCCTCCCTGATCATCCCATCCCATTAAATTTTTATTGGTTGCAGCATCAGGTACACCTGCGGGTTGAGGTCCACAGCAAGTCCGTGTCCAAGTAGCTCCTTCATCATTACTTACATATATGCCATACAAACCCGAACCGCCATTGGCCGATCCGGTACACAATGCATACACCTTGGAAGGATTGGCTGGGGTGGTAGCTATTTCTGTTCTTCGTTGTTCATCTGGAGCGATTAAGTCGGGTGTAACGCAAGTCATTGTGCCAGAGGTGTTCCAAGTTGTTGTACCACTGGCTGTTAATGTATTACTTGAAACGTTATCGGTAAGTGTAGTTCCTGTTCCTTCATCTGTTTTCCAATGGTTGATTAATGCGGCGTATTGGGGATGGGTGTTGTCTACGATTTGACATTTCCAATTATCAATGTCTGTCTGTGTAAGAACCATGTTCCAGATCCTAATTTCATTGATGTCGCCATTGAAATGATCACCATAGGTAAGTGTCCCATCTTGTCCCAAAGCAAGGGCATGAGCATTATCTGTAGCCGTAGAAATAATAGTGTTGTCTGTATTGATAAGAGTCCCATCTTGATATACACTTTTAGTGCCATCAGCATCGTATGTAACGGCAATATGATGCCACTCATTGTCATTGATGGTTCCTCCATTGATGTCGATTCTATTTGTTCCGTCGCCTATATTGAATTTCCAGCCGGAGCCGTTACCCCTACCAGCCAGAACCATTCCTTTGTTTCCTCCATTATTCCAATTTTTGTTCGAGAAAAATGCAGGATCACCCGACCAAGAAGGTGTTTTGATTCTCATCTCAATCGTAAAATCTGTGAGTGTTGCGGAACCAAATTGAGGGTTGGTCGCTGTGCTGAAGTAATCTCCATTGGCATCCATATTCACAGAAGAAAAAGAAACAGAAGAGGTCGAACCGATACCTGGCCAGCCGGTTCCGGTTAGAATAAAAGTGTTTCCACCATCCGTGGATTTGTAAAATTCGGTTCTATTGCCTGTTTCTTTGATGGCGTATAAAATATTATTGTTAGTCGGGTGAAATTCTAGTTCTTGATATTCTCCTCCTTTTATTCTTGTGAAATTAACTCCCGCATCAACGGTTCTGTATAATCCGTCTTCGGCACAAAGAAAGATGATTTGGTTATTGGTGGGATGCATGACGATATCCGTAATTTGATGAGCCGACGATTGGAAGGTCGCATCGCCGATAGGATTCCAAGTAGATCCTCCGTCTGTTGTTTTGTAAAGAATGCCCGCTCCTTCAAAATAGACCGTATTTTCATCGCTGTGATCTATTTCCAGTGCTTTTACATCAGAAACTAATAAATTATGGGAGAGTAACGTCCAATTTGCACCTTTGTCTATACTTTTCCAGATACCGGCGGTGGCGGTTCCCGCATATAAGGTATTGGTGTTGGAAATAGATTGTTCTACCGTGTAGATATGGGCAGCACCGGCGGCATAACTTCTGTCTGCAGCACCTTTATCAAAATCGAAGGGACCAATGCAAGTCCAAGGAGAAGAGGGTGCTTTTGATAATACTTTTTCTTGGTACTTTTGATTCAGTTTTTGGGCGTTGTTCCAGTCGTTGGTTCCTGAAACATAACCATTTGGGTCTCTTTTAATACTCCTTAACCATCGTTTATAATACTGTGTATGTCCATTTTTGATGAAAGGGTTGGATTTGTAATAGGCTTCGTAAGCCTCTATTACTTTCCCTATATCGGCATCTTCGCTATACATCATTTGTACCCAGTCGGGAAGCTCTTGATTTTTGGAATTATATTTTTTTTCTAGTTGGGCAAAGGTGGAGGAGGAATAACCGATTAATAAAACAACAAATAGAATTCTAAATACCATGGTTAAGTTTATTTTGACTGTTTTCCATATTAAACCCTTCATAGGAGAAAAGGATTTCTAGGCAGCCAAAAATAAATAAAATCTCTTAGAACTTTGGTAGTTATATTCTTTTAGGATGAAGTTGTTTAAAAAAAACAAAGCACCTCTAATAACTAGAGATGCCTTGCTCCATAATTAATCACAAAATAAATACGGCTATTTTCGAGCCTCCATCAGACCCATAATATTTTCTGATTTTTTAATCAAAGAAAGAAACTCGGTTCTATAACCATACGGATCTTCTCCCTTCGATTTATCCGCCAAATCATAGACCATTTTAAAGGTAGCATCTCCCTTGAATTTAGAATCCCTTAAAAGAAGACCCCATCCCGCAACAGCAGCAGAAAATTTATAATTTCCGGAAGCATCCGAAAAAGAACGGCCACTATGTTTTATAGTATGAGTTAGAAGCGTACTTTTGTCACCATCCGGTTTTTTATACCTGAATTTTACATACGCCCATTCTTGGTTTCCGATTTGTTTGGAAATATTTTCTTGATACCTTAAATTTTGAGCAGAAGAAGTAGCAGCCATGCCCTTAGGCACAATCTCATACAAAGCCGTTACCGAATGCCCCGCCCCCAATTCACCGGCATCTTTGGTATCATCATCAAAATCACGATTTTGTAATTTCCTGTTTTCATAACCAATCAAACGATAAGACTCCACAAATTCAGGATTGAATTCTACTTGGATTTTCA
Source organism: Saprospiraceae bacterium (assembly GCA_020629255.1). Lineage (GTDB taxonomy): Bacteria > Bacteroidota > Bacteroidia > Chitinophagales > Saprospiraceae > JAHDCE01. The sequence continues at coordinate 7,800 of JAHDDR010000104.1, forward strand.
CATCCTTAGCTATCGTTAGAAAAGTACCACCCATTTCGCTCACTAACATTTTTTTGGCTTCATTCAAATTATCAATATAACCATAATTGCCATTGCCTTTGTCGGCTAAAGTTTCGAGGCGATTATCTTTATAGTTGCCCATTCCGAATCCAAGAACTGTCAAGAAAACACCTTCTTTTCTTTTTTCCTCAATCATATCTTGTAAGCCCGATTTACTGGATACCCCCACATTGAAATCTCCATCCGTACAAAGAACAATTCGATTGTTTCCATTTTTAATGAAGTTCTCTTTTGCCGTTTTATACGCCAATTTGATACCCGCTCCACCAGCAGTAGAACCACCCGCACTTAAATTGCCAATGGCTTCCATGATTTTTCCTTTCTGAGCAGCTGAGGTAGAAGGCAAAACCAATCCGGCAGCACCAGCATACACCACAATAGCTACCCGATCCTCTTCCCTCAATTCATTCAAAATCATTTCCATGGATTGTTTGACCAAAGGTAATTTGTTGGCATTTTCCATTGAGCCAGAAACATCCAAAAGAAAAACCAGATTATTCGCTGGAGCTTGGGCAAAATCTACTTTATATCCTTGTAATCCGATGTGTAATAATTTGTGTTCCTTGTTCCAAGGAGCATCATTGATTTCGGTATTGATGGAAAAAGGATGTCCATTGGTGGGTTGGGGGTAATCGTAGGTGAAATAATTGATCATCTCTTCTATACGAACAGCATGAGATGAAGGTTTGGAGCCATAATTCAGCATGCGTCTAACGTTGCTATAAGAGGCATTGTCCACATCAATGGAAAATGTGGAAAGGGGTTCGTTCTTAGGGTTCAAATATTCGTTTTCTTCGATAGAAGCATATTCTTCTTGGTTGGTCGGAGCAATGAACCCAGGTTCTGGAGCTATTTTTTCTTCAACACCATCTGAATCGTAGAGGGCGAATTCTTCTTCAACAACCATCATTTCTGGAGCAGGCGGCGGTGGCGGAATGTGGGACGGCTTGGGTTTCGCAATAGCTCTTTCGTCTTTTTTAGGAGCTTCTTTTATTTTAGGAGGTGTTACTGTAGATATATCATCATACTTTTCGACGGAATTCTGAGGGGTGTTCTTATCCCTTGTCGAATAGGTATGGCATGAGCTGAGTAGGACGCCGAAGAGCATCAGGCATAGAAATAGATTCCTGTTCATGATAATTAAGGATATTAAAAAATTAGAAAATTGTTTTTTGAGTGCACTCAATTATTAAGATGCTCATGTTTTCAAAAAGGGTGTGTGAAGGTTAAAATTTTATTAATACATTCAAATTGCGTTGCAACTTGAGACCATAGCCAAATAGTTTTATAGACCATAGGCATAATTACATGTAAAGGAACTTTATGGACTATTTGCTACATGACTATGGATTAAATTAATGAAGCTATTTGGAGTAGCATGTTAGAACGATGAATTATCTGATATTTTATGCCTGAAACATCATATTATAATCTTTCATTTGTTAACTATGGCATCACAATGCTAAATCTCTTATTTTTGCAGCCGTATGCAATTTTTATACCCAACATTTTTATGGGCTCTAGCAGCCATCTTGATTCCTATCATCATTCACCTTTTCCATTTCAGAAGGTTTAAGAAGGTATATTTTACCAATGTAAAATTCCTTAAGGAAGTCAAGGAAGAAACATCCAACCGTAATCGCCTGAAGCATTTATTGGTGTTGTTAATGCGTATCCTCACCATTGCGGGTTTGGTGTTCGCTTTTGCACAACCTTTTATTCCTCAAGGGGATGAAGTGAAAACCGGAGAAAAGGCGGTCAGTCTTTTTGTGGATAATTCTTATAGTATGAGTTCCTTGAGTGCGGAAGTTCCTCTTTTGGAAAAAGCCAAACAACGAGCCAAGGAAATTGTAGAAGCCTACGATGTAGAAGACCGTTTCCAAATCCTAACTATGGATTTTGAAGGACGACACCAAAGGCTGGTCAGTAAGGAAGATGCTATTTCCTTGATAGATGAAATCCAGATTACACCATCTGTCAGGGACTTGAGCAAAGTGATGAGCCGCATCAAACAAGCCTTGAATCAGACGACAGTCGAAAATAAAACAGCTTATCTGGTTTCCGATTTCCAAAAAAACATTATGAATATCGGAACGGAACAAGACACCACTATAGATTACAACCTGATTCCCTTACAATCGATTAAGAAACAAAACATCAGTTTGGATTCTGCTTGGTTTGCTGCTCCGGTTCAAATGATGAACCAAGCCAACCCTTTGGTGGTGAAAGTGCGTAATATTTCTGATGAAAAAGCAGAGAACATCCGTTTGTCTTTGGATCACGGTGGGCAAAACAAACCCCTAGGAACGTTGACCATCTCACCGCAATCCTATGTGTTAGATACTGTCAATATTTCGGTACTGAAACCGGGTTGGCATGAAGGCGTACTCAGCATAACCGATTATCCCGTTCAGTTTGATGATAAATTATACTTCACCTTTCAAGTGCCGGAGCAAATCAAAATTTTAGTGATCAATGACCAAGGTTCTAATAAATATTTAGACGCCGCCTTCGATGGCATTTCTCTATTCAAGGTCGATAACCAAAGAAGCAATGGCTTGGATTATTCCCAATTTCCGAATTATAATTTGATAGTCACACAAGAATTAGCATCGGTTTCTTCCGGTCTGGCTTTCGAATTGAAGGGCTACGTCGAAAATGGAGGGAACCTTCTGGTTTTTCCCTCATCCAAATCAGATATCAATTCTTATAAGAGTTTCTTGGGCGGGTTTCCAGTCAATGAATTAATGACTTTCGAAGAACGGCAAAGAACCGTCGGACGAATCAATACCGAAGAATTTATTTTTAGTGATGTGTATGAAAATACCCGCTCTAATTTGAGCCTTCCGTCTACCAACGGAAATTTCCAATTGTCCAGTTTTGGAAGTAGGGGGGAAGAACAATTATTGACCTATCGGGATGGAACCACGTTCTTGGGGAAATATAGAAAAGATCAAGGACATGTATTTTTGTGTTCTGCCCCCTTGGAGGACAAATACAACGATTTGGTTAAGAATGCAGAGGTCTTTGTTCCGATGGTGTATAAAATGGCCATATCTACCGGGAAGGTCAAAACCATTAGCCAATATATTGGTCGGGACGAAATACTTGAAGCGTCTAATGCCTTGACGGGTGCAGAATCGGTTTATAAGTTGAAAGGTCGACAAGAAGAATTCATTCCGGAGCAGAAAAAAATCGGTTCGAAAATTATTATTGGAATCAATAATCAAATCAAAGAAGCAGGTTATTATGACCTTTTTCATAGTGAAGATGAAATTGTAGAAAAATTTGCCTACAATTTTGATCGAAAAGAATCAGAATTGGATTACTTTTCGGACAGTGAACTAAAAAGTAAAGTCGGAGGAAGTATTAAAGTATTGGAAGCCAATGCAGAAACCGATTTTACCCAATACATCGGGGAAAGGAGCCGAGGTATCGTTCTTTGGAAATGGTGCTTAATCGCCGCCTTGATATTCCTCGCCCTAGAAACACTGCTTTTGAGATTTTGGAAAACCTAACTAATGCCTAAGGGCATTGGAGATAAATCGTCGATATGACATTGTTACTCAAAAATGCCAAAATAATAGATTCGAATTCCAAACACGATGGGAAATCGATGGATATTCTTATCCAGAATGGAATCATTGAAAAAATAGCCAAAAAAATACAAGCTCCCCCCCAGACGAAAATCGTAAAAGAAAAAGGACTCCATATTTCTGTGGGGTGGATGGACATCGGTACACAAGTTTGTGATCCTGGTTTGGAACATCGGGAAGATTTGGAGTCCGTCACTCAAGCGGCAATGGCAGGGGGATATACAGTTCTGGCTTGTTTTCCCAATACCTCACCTACACTACATAACAAATCACAAATTCAATACATCATTAAAAATACCAAGGGAGGCATGGTAGATGTTTTTCCCATTGGAGCTATTACCAAAAATTGTGAAGGCAAGGACATTACAGAAATGTACGATATGCAATCTGCCGGGGCGGTAGCGTTTTCCGACGGTGCTTACCCAATTTTGGACAATGGTATGATGATGCGTGCCTTACAATATGTGAAACCTTTTGATGGGGTAATCATTAATAGTCCTCAAGATAAGATGACCTCCCATTCGGGCATGATGCACGAAGGCGTAATGAGTACTTCGTTGGGTATGAAAGGTATCCCTGCCCTCTCCGAAGAATTGATGTTGGTTCGTGATATTTATTTATCGGAATATACAGATTCCCGATTACATGTACACAACGTTTCTACGGCAAAAGGAGTGCGGTTGATCAAGGAAGCAAAAAAGAAAAAATTAAAAGTCACCGCATCGGTTGCTGCGTTGAATTTAATATATACCGACGATGCTTTACAAGAATTCGATTCTAATTTAAAAGTATTACCTCCACTCCGTGAAGAAAAAGATCGGAAAGCACTCATCAAAGGTTTGCAAGATGGAACGATAGATTGCATCACTACTGGGCATACACCCTGGCACATCGAAGCGAAAGATTTGGAATTTCCTTATGCCGAGTTTGGTGCCATTGGTTTGGAGTCTACTTTTGGTGTTCTACGAAAAAATCTACCTCTCGAATTATCCGACATCATTGAAAAAATATCGACAGCTCCTCGGAGAGTTTTAGGAATGAATATTCCTTCCATCACAAAAGGAGAACCTGCCAATCTCACGTTATTCCAACCCGATAAAAAATGGATATTTAATCTATCTGATATTCAATCCAAATCAAAAAATACACCTTTGTTGGGAGAAGAGTTACAAGGAAAAGTTTTGGCTGTGCTACACGGAGTCGGCTATACGGAGTCTTAGACTCCGTATAGTTTTACTATAAAATATTCATCCATGTTCATCGAAAAAGAAAATAAATTACAAGCCGAATTTATATTTCGGGATTTTCAAGAAGCATTTGGGTTTATGACCCAAGTAGCATTTTTGGCAGAACAACACCATCACCATCCCAATTGGTCGAATGTTTGGAATCAAGTAACCATTCATTTATGCACCCATGATGAGGGAAATGTCGTAACGGAAAAAGATCATCTTTTAGCAAAAGATATTGAAAACTTGTATCAAAGATTTAAAAAATAGTGTTTTTTGTTTTATCGGGTAGCATGAACGTCTACTACATAAGATTCTAATACATCGAAATCAAAATCTTTTTCGATATTAATAATTAAAGGAGCCGTTTCGGAATCATCATTCATAATAAATCGATGTACACTGACATTAATGACACCGGATTCTCCGGGCTGTAATCCGAAAATACTGCTGCTGGCAAACATCCAATGAGCATCTTCTTCTGTTTTTACATCAATGGTTCTGTCCAATAAATTGGTAACGACAATTTCCATTTCTTCCAAATCAGTTCCGAAATCAAGATAATGGGTCGAGAGCATGGATTTATATTCCATCGGAATATCAAGTCGTTCCATTCCTCCTAAAGAAAGAGAGATTTCTTGAAACGAAGAAATGTAATTTTCATGTTCTGCACTGACGAGATAATTACCCCCTTTCAGGGCTTCAAATCTATAATTGCCATTGGCATCAGAAATAGCATTGGCTTGGATTTCGCCGTTTATATATACTGTGGCGTTAGGTATGGGTTCGTGCGTGTTGTGATCAATGACCACACCAAATAGACCGTTCATGTTGCCAAATTCGGAAAGGTCTGTTTCGCAAGAGTTAAAAGTAAATAAAATGACAAATAAGTAAATAGGAATGATTGCTTTCTTCATGACTTTTAATTTTTATTTTCTGAAAATTATTCCCTTTGTAGAATGATTCAAAAAAAAATAATTGTGCTTAACGTCGAATTAACTTGCATTTTATTAGAAGTTAATTTATTTATGTGAATAATTGTTAACGCTTTAAAACAACTAGAAAATGATCAATGTATTAAAAGAATTATCCGAAAGGAAAAATGCAGATTATTCCGAAAAAGAAACGACTTGGATAAATGAAGATGGGAGTCATTTGCCTGCCTTCGTCTATAAGTTGAATTTTTATTACGAAAGTGGAAAAATCAACTTATTATATGAATTTAGATCCAGAGGAGCATACCGGCATGCTTTTATCCCCAATCAAGACGTAGAATCTGATTTGCATTTGTGCAATATAAAATGTGTTTTGGAGGGAGGAAATAAACTGCCTGAATTTTCGATAGAACGGAAGGGAATGTTTTCTAAATGGTTCAGTAAAAATAATTTACTTTATCAAGTGAAATGCAAGGATGCTGATTTCAAAAAAGAGTTGGAAAAGAATTCTTTTATACAAAAAATATATGGCATCATTTCAGAACGAACAACCTTCGAATGTTTGATAACCGGAAAATCAGAAAATAGAAAATCCAATGATTATATTATCAGGATGAATTATGTGTACCATAAAGAAGTAGAAATTCCCATCCGAGAATTTATTTCTTTTTGTGAAAGAAACAGGTGACAAAAAGGGCAGGAAATCTTCCTGCCCTTTTTATAATACGATATTGTTGTAGAGCTTAGCATTAAGCATTTTTCACATCATCGGCAACGTCATCCGCTGCTTTTTTTGTGCCATCTACAATGTCATCTAATTTTTCTTCGGCACCATCAACGATGTTGTCCATTTTATCTTCGACAACTTCCAGAGCACTGTTTACTTTGTCACCGACAGCATCGGTAACATCGCCGGCTTTGTCCATTAGTTTACCAAAGAAGCCTTTGTCTTTATTTTCTTCCGTTTCGAGTTTACTTTCGACGGTATCAACGGCCTTGTCCATTTTTTCTTCGACAACATCTTTGAGTTCTCCGGCCTTGTCGGATAATTTACCAAAAAAGCCTTTGTCTTTATTTTCTTCCGTTTCGAGTTTGTTCTCAACGGCATCAACGGCATTGTCTAATTTATCTTCGACAGCATCAACGGCCTTGTCCATTTTTTCTTCTAGGTTTTCAGCAATGTCTTTTGCTTTGTCTTTGAGTTTGTCAAAGAAACCTTTATCATCTTTACCCATATCAGATTCATTTGTTATGTTATCAATATCCTCGGTAGAGGAAGAAAGTACTACTACTTCAGACGCATCATCATCGATCTCGGTTACATCTTTGATTTTTTCTTCCATAGCATCTTTTACATCTTCAACCTTGTTTTTAAGATTTTCTACAATCTCTTCCCCTTTTTTGGTGTAAGGCTCCATTTTTTCACTCACCTCGTCTCCCACGACAACAGCCGCCGCTTTAGCAGTGTCAACCATGTCTTCCAATTTATCACCGACCAAATCTTTTACCTCACTAGCGGTATCAACGATTTTATCCACAAGAGTTTTTGGTTTTTTCTTCTTACTCTCATTGATTTTATTTGCAGCACTTTCCAATTTTTCCTTGGTAGCGTCATCCATATTTTCTGCAACGGCTTTCGCTTCGTTTTTGATTTTTTCTTTTACTGCGGCGGCTTTTTCCTTCTTCAGCTTTTCGACATGTTCACGCTCTTTGAGTTTTTCCATTTTAGCGTCCAACTCTTTTTTCGTTTTATACATGTCTTCCAACTTCTCATTTTTGAATTTGAGACGTTGTTCAATCATTTTGATTTTAGCTTGGCGGATCTGAGCCTCCAATTGTCCATCTGTATTTTGGATTCTACGATTTTCGAATTCCAAATCCTTGACATCCCTTTCTTTGGAATGTTCCGTTCTTTTAATGGCTTTGAGCAATCCTTCATAACGACGGTTCAGACGACCGATGGCAGAATTATCGTTGGTAGCATTGGCACCATATCTCTTTTCTTTAGCCGCTTTGAAAGAGCCATCGATACGAGACCATATTTTATCCTTGAATTCCCTAGTTAATTGGGTGTTTCTGAATTTTTTCTGTAAGTCTTTCAATTCATCGAATACACCGGAAATTTTTAAGCCCTCTTCGATCTTTTTCTCAACAGCATCCAATTTTCCACTGAACCAATCGAAATTTTCTTTGGCTTTTTCTCGATATTCTTCATCCAGCTTTTTGCGGAGTACTTTCATTTTGTCGAAAAGTTCATCACTTCCTTTTCTCAAATCATCCGAATAGTTACGAGTAAGGATGCCTTCTCTGATTTGGGTTTGGACCTTGCCCCAAAATCCTTTGAGGTTTTCCCAAATACCCTTGTCGAAGGTATCGAGTTGATCGATTTTTTCTTTAAGATCCTGTAATTCTCCTTTAAATTGTTTGTGCATTTTGGAACTCAACACCATAACGTGCCATTCCAATTTTTTTCTTTCGATAAGATCCGTCCTATCTACTTTTATATCATCAGGAAGAAGAGTCTCGGATACTGTCAAATCTTGCATCTGCTCTTTGTGCCCTTCGGGGAATACTACTTCTTCTTTATTGGTTCTCCATTTATCCCTGAGGGTGTCATAAAATTCATCCGTAACGGATTCTTTAGGGATAGTTGTGATTTTTACTTTGTTTTCTTCAGCAATTAATTCTAGTGCAACAAGAATTTTTTCATTCGAGGCATTTTCGCCCCACAATACAATCTTAGATTTCATTTTACTTCAATTTCGTAATGTCAATAATACGGGATGGTCATTCCATTTAAACTACAGTTCTTACTTGTAATATTAAAGATAACCTTTATCTTTTAAATATTGTGCTATTTGTACCGCATTGGTGGCGGCTCCTTT